>JAFVPG010000015.1 GCA_017505415.1 Lentisphaeria bacterium
AGGATTTTGCTGTTTGCTTCGGTGGAGAGTACGTTTTCTCCTTTGTAGAGGACGGGGGGCTTTTGGGGAGTTCCCACAAGAGTTATTTTGCGGTGTTTGATGAAGTAGTCGGCGCGGTCGCCGAGAGCTTTTTCGTCACCGCCGTCATTTTTGCGGAAAATTTTTACATTTTTGTAAGCTGTGATATGTTTGAGTTCGAGTTCATTATTGAGCCGGATACGTTTTGGAGCTTCACCTTTGGGCGTTGGGGGGAAAACAGTACCGGATGGATATTTTTCAGCGAAAAGATGAAGCTGATCGGAATCGAGGGAAAAAGAGTCGTCACGCACTTTTACATTTCCAAGAAAAATCGCTTTGTTTTTCTGGCGGAAAAGAGAACCTTTGTCTGCGGAAACAGTGGATTTTGATATAATTTTGCCTGCGGTATTTTTGCGTGAGTGGGTTATAAGAACGTTGCCGAATGCGTAAACATCATCAGGTCCGTCTGCCAGTGGTTTATCTGCCGGGAAATACAGTATCATGCGGTCGGCATTGAGCTGATAATCTTTGTCGATCAGGTTTACAGCGGTGGTCGCTTCTATTTTCTGGATGGTATTTTTGTTTTTTGTATTTTTTTTGCTGAGGTGTATTTTGAGATCGCCGCAGTCAAGGTTCAAACGGCGGTCACGGATGCGGACATCTTCTGAAAACTGGAGAATATTGTGCTGAAAATCCCAGCGCATCTGTTTTGAATTTATTTTGGTTCCTGAAACAACCATGCTTTTTGACGGTTTTGCGGCAGTTTTTGCATTGCAGAAAGAAATGACCGGATTTTCTTCAAATAGTTGACGTTTCATGTCGTGAAAACCGAAAAATCTGATAGCCGCACCGGAATCATCATCGACATCGGATTTTTCTTTCATATTGATTTGAATATTGCCGTAGCAGTTTATCTCCTTTACGGAAGAGCCGTGAAGAGCGCTGTTTTTTTCATCTTTTTTGCTGCGGTCGAGAAGGATAACCATTTTGTCGCATTTTACAGTGCCTTTGGGTTCGTCAATGAAAACATTGCCAGTTAGAATGATTTCGCCTTTTTTGAGGTGAATGAAAAGTTCATCGGAAACGGCATGCATAAGGTTGAGTTTTTGGGGGATTTTCTTGCTGACAAGGAGTTTGCGTACATCGGAAGCGCCGTTGCGGATGGTTATTTTGACATTTGATTTGATACGGCAGTGGCGTTCTTTGTAGTTTGCATGATAGCCTACGCCGTCAATATCAATGGCGGGAGAACGGAAAAATATACGTTCTTTGCCGAATGCCTGCCGAATGCTCTGATCCACATCCGCATGTTTTGAAACAACTACTCCGTCGCTGAAAAGAATACGCTGCTGCCAGAAATTGAGAATATCTTTGATCGGTGCATTGAGTGGATAGATTTTTGCTCCGCCGGTTTTTATTAATTTCAAATCGGCATTTTTGCGGACGATGTCAATACATGGGGAATCTACCAGCAGCAGCCGTCCGCTGCGTTTGATCTCACTGCCGAAAAGTATTGCCTGCAGCTCGTCCCCGTTATACAGCGGCAGTGTCGTATTTTTGGTTGAAATATTCTGCATCGTATCCATGAGATTGCCGAATGCACAATATGAAAAAAGCATCAGAAAGATAATTGAAATACGCATGTAAAACCTCATTTTGTAAAAAATATATACTTACAGACAATTTACACGTTAAAGACGTTTTTTTCAAGAGAAATATGAAAAAAATATATGATATTTTCATCTTGTAAAGATATTAATATGGTGTCTATTATTGGAATTTGTTTTTGAAAGGAGTTTTTATGTTGAAAAAATCTGTTTTTATATTTTTGGCTTTTGCATTTTTTATCGTTCCATGGGCATGGAGTCCGGCAAGAGATTATGCTCCGGGTATTGCTGTTCTTGCTGGTATAATTTTTTCGGTTGTGTGGGGTAATCCATTTGCTCAATATACAGCTGCAATGACTTCAAATCTGTTGGGTGCAACTATTGTTGGAATGGGATTCGGAATGAATCTGGTTGATGTCTTGCGGGCTGGAGCAAATGGATTTTTGTATACGTTTATTGGTATTATTCTCGGTATCGGGTTGGGAATATGGCTCGGAAAAATTTTAAAAGTATCAAAAAATACTGCATATCTTGTAAGTGTCGGGACTTCCATTTGCGGCGGCAGTGCAATAGCGGCGGCGGCACCTGTATTGAAAGCAAAAGCTCATGATATAGCTCTGGCTTCTGCAACAGTTTTTCTGCTGAATGCAATTGCCCTTTGGATATTTCCTGTTGTTGGCAAGGCTCTTGGATTTGATCAGCTGCAGTTCGGATATTGGGCGGCGCTGGGGATTCATGATACAAGTTCAGTTGTCGGTGCGGCAATGGCTTATGGTGAAGAGGCTCTTGAAATCGGAACAACGATAAAACTTGCTCGTGCGTTATGGATAGTACCGGTCACGTTGTATCTCAGCTTTTTTGCAGTTGAAAAGGAGGATGAACAAAGCAGAAAATTCAAATTGCGTGTGCCGTGGTTTATCCCATATTTTCTGCTTGCTTCAGCTTTTGTTACATTTTTTCCCCGTTTGATTCCATGTACAGCTGGTTTTGTGGATATTTCCGGTTCATTTATAAAAAATATTTCAAAATTTCTTATGATAATGACTCTTTTTCTCATTGGGGCAAATTTAAGTAAAGAGAAACTCAAAGAGTTGGGGCTTCGTCCTGTTATTCAAGGTATAATTTTATGGCTTGTGCTTTCTTCTCTCTGGTGTTTTGCTGTTTATTTTAATATCGTCAAGTGTGTAAAATGATATAATATGCTGGATTATAATGCTGAAAATAAAAAAGCTCTGCCGTTTATGACAGAGCTTTTTCAGTTTTAAAACAGTTTTTTGCACAATATTTTAAAATTGAGTTTCCCATGAAGTGCCGGTGGGAGTGACGGCAGGTTTCGCATCTCCGGTAATTCCGGTGAGGTCAATGTTATTCATTTTGAGGTTGCGCACATATTTTGTGATGAATGGTGTTTCATCATTGACTGTTCCGGAGATATTTTCAAGTATAATATCTTCAATTACTGATGCGGCATGCCCTTCGATGAGTACCGGCTGGCGTGATTTGATACGGAAATTGTTGAAGGTCAGACGTTTGATGCCTCTGATATTGATTCCCTCAATACATTTGAGATAAACGGCAAATCCATTGGCTTCAATGTCAAAATTATTGAAACTAATATCACTGATGCTTGCATATCCGGTGCAATTTTTGCGTAAATATCTTTCAGGGTGCTGGCTGAGGATTGCTGTTCCACGGCCTCTGAAAGTTATATTGCTGAAGCGACAGTTGCGGATAGTGTCGTCACTGGGACAGCCGAGGCGGATTCCCTGACACGGACTGTTCAGAATGCAGTTATCGACAGTGACATGTTCGCAGATGAATTGATCCTTTTGATTGCGGCGTATGGCACGGAGGACGAGACAATCATCTCCGGTTTGGAAGAAACTGTCGCTGACAGTAACATTTGAACAGCAGTCTATATCAAAACCGTCATTATTCATCATGCGCTGATCGCCTTCAATGCGTATTTTTGAAACATAAACGTTGCGGCAATTTACCATCCACATGGTCCAACCGGCAGAGTCGATCAGATTGATTCCGTTGACTGTGACATTTTTGCAACCGAAAAACTGTATCAGGCGGGGGCGCGGAGTTGCCGGACGGTTATAAAATTTTCCTTCCGGAACGTTGCGGTCATAAAAAAGCGGTCCCTGACCGTTGAGTTCCCCATTTCCGGTAACGGCAATATTTTCTGCTTCGCATGCAACGAGCAGAGCTTTGCGGCAGTTTTCCGGAGTTGTCGGGTAATCGGGATGAAAGAAATCATCATATTTTTCGTGGTCGGCATATCCCTGAATGACAGAGCCGGCAGGAACATGAAGTTCGACATTGCTTTTGAGATAAAGCGTACCGGAGGGGTAAACTCCGCTTTCGAGAGTGACCTTGCCGCCGCCTGCTGCAAAAACTGTATCAATGGCGTGCTGAATGGCTGCGCCTGTTTTTTCAGTAACAAAAAGTTCCATTTTCAGTCCTTTATTTAATAAATTTCAATGCTTCTTTGCGCAATTCACGGTGAGTGATTTTGCCGATTCTGCCGCAAATATTTTTGTATTGTTTTTCATTCTGTTCTTTCAGTAAAGACAAAATGGTATAAATTTCCATGCCTTCACGGATAGCTTCGGCACGCATTGACGGATACCATTTATTATCTGCGCCGTCATAAAAAATCGCATAACTCTGACCGCCTGTCGGCATCCAGCGCGGGCTTGAATCATAGAAGCACCAGTAGGAAAATCCCTTGACATCTTCCTTGCGTAAGACATGGAAAATATCACGCATTTTGTCGGCGGGATATGAGCGGTTCTGCACATGATAGCACCAGAGTTCCTTGCCGGATTTTTTAAGAATCTGCATTTTATCAGAAGACATCTCGGCAATTTCAGGAGCAATAATATCAAGAGCTTCGGCAAGTTCACCGATATTTTTATGGGAAATGCCGTGGTTGAAATTATTGTAAACACGGATGTTTTTATCAAATTTTTTAATAACTGCGGTAGCCTTTTTCATGTATTCCAAACGGTTATCGCTTGGTTCATCAATGAGAGAAATGCAGAAATATTTGTAAGTTATTCCACGTCTGGCAAGACCTTGTGTCAAATGTTTGAGCCAGATACCGATACGGCGTTCCCATTCAGCAGAAAAGAGTGCTATCGGTTTCCCATTATTTGTTCCGAGAAATTCTTTGATATGAGCGGGCGAATGAACAGGCGCATTGATTATCAATCTCTGCGGAGCAGGTGTCATGGACAAAATTACATCAAGTTTGCCCCAGTCTGTCTTGGATGGAATGAATTTACCTTTTGCGTCAAAATAAGGCATGGGAGAACAGAATTGATAGGGCATAGCTCCGTTGTTGTGCATGTGATAGCGTAGTTTGCGCGCCTTTTCCAGATGTTCAATGAATGAATAACGGTAAGGATAAGCATAAGAAAAAAGAGTTATCGGCAAATCATCGGGGAATGGAGTATTTTTGGGTTTGTACTCAATTTTTATCTCATTTCCGTTAACTCTGATAGCGCCGGAATCGGCATATTTAAGTTTGGCGCTGAAATAAATCTGACGTGTCATGCCGCCGGGGATTTTGACGGAATAAGTCGTTTCATTCTCTTTTGGCAAGGGCAGCAGAGCGTCATCGACGGCAATCTGACGGTCAGTTTCAACATGGATGACATTGAATGCTTTAAGTTCGAGTTTTTCGGGGATTTCAATTTTTACAAGTTTGCTGTTTGCAGTCGGATTGGTGAGATTGAGAGAAAAAGTTTCGACCTCATTTTTAAGACCTTCAAGTACGATATTCTTCTGATATTGTCCGTTGGGCAGGACATAAGCACTTTGGGCTTTCAATGAATCATCAACTGCGGAGATAATTATATCTGAAGTTTTGAATTTTTTCTGCAAAACTTTACTGAAAATCCGTCCGAGTTCACGCTGGAGAGTGAAAAACGGCATGCCTGCGCGGGGGTCACGCACAGTGGGGAAAAATTTCTGCACTTCACCTTCAAGTTTTTTTAATTCTGCGTCAAGTTCGGGAGCGATTTTTCGGACCTGCGCTATATCAGCAAGTATAAGTTTTCGTGAACGATCAGCTTCACGGTTTCTTTTTTCATCGGGAGTAAACTCAACTATTTCCACATTGTCAAACCACACCGTCCCTGACGCATTGCGGAAATACAATGTAACTCCGAGTTCACTGCTGCTGCCTGAACTGAAAACGTTGCTTTCATACAAAGTCCAGCCGTAATTATGCGGATAAGGCACGTTTCTTGACAGCAGTTCAATGCCGGGCCCGAACTGCATAATCGGACGGCTTAACTCTCCGTAAGGACCGATAAACATGCGTGCGCCGCCTTTTTGAGAGGATTGAATATTCTGTCCCTTTGTCCAGAAACGGGCGACATATTTAGTGCGTGGCTTGCAGGGAATATGCAGCTGTTCGATACGGGTATAGCATTTTTCATCGGGGTTGGTAATACAGATTGACTGTCCGCCTGACTTGCTGTTGGTATTATCGAGACGAACTGTTGCTCCTGAATTTTGGGGCAAATTTTTTTTCTGCCAATCTGCTGCAAAGCCGTCTGCATTTTTTTCAATAAAATTGCCGTTTTTGATAATGTTTGCGCCATATGAAAAAACGCAAAGACCCGTTACGGCAAGTATCAGTAAAAACTTGCTTTTCATTTTAAATTCCTGATTTTTCAAGTGCTTATTTTACTTCAATAAGTTCAACATCATCAATCCAAATCGTACCTTTGGTAAAATGGAGATAGATGGTTAGACCGAGTTCCTTGTTTTTTCTTGAATTGAAGGTCACTTCATATTTTGTCCAGTCAAAAGACCACGGGTCGGCGGCTTTAAGTTTAGCACGGACGGTACCGGGACCGGTAAGAGCGACAGTTTTGTTAACATCGCCGTCGGCACCGAGAAAAATTCTTGCACTGCCGCATTTTTTTGAATGTTCAAGGTTCATGCCTTTGATATAGGCGCGGAAAATATATTTTGTATTGGGCTTGCAGGGGATTTTGAGCTGGTCGATACGGGTATAATATTTTTTCTCCGGGTTGGTAATAGCGACGGATTGGTCGTCGTTGTGACCTGTATTTTTGTCAACTTCGACTTTGACGCCTTTTGCAAGTTTTTTGGGCCATACGGACCAATCTGCGGGAGTGCCGTTGGCATTAACTTTTGAGAAGTCGCCGTTTTTGATAAGATTTGCACCGAAAACTGTTGTAACTGAAAGAATTGCATAAATTAAAATCAATGTTTTTTTCATAATAAAAATCCTTTATGTAAAATCAGAGAAAAGTTTCTGCATTAGTTCTGTTGTCGGGCCATGCTTTGTCGGGAATGGTCGGATATTTGTAGTACTGAACATGTCCGTCATAGAAAATACAGTTTGTGCCTGTAAAATTCTGATGCGGAGCAACCAGTTCTTTACTTGCGGCTTTCCCGTAGCGGTCTTTGTAATTGAGCATGTGATTTTTTGTTGAACCGAATGTGCGGTATGAGTGGAAAAAGTCGGTTGCATAAAGAATTTTGCTCGGTTCTTTGATGCGGTGCAGCATAAGTTGATTCGGTTTACTGCCGCCCATGAAGTATATGATTACATTTCCGTAAGAAGCGGTAGGTGCAACTTTTTTGTCGCCGCGCGGAACACTGTCGCTGGGGCAGATGAAAACCTGTTTGTTATTGATATATTCGTTGAGGTTTTCGTCCCATGATTTGTAACCCGGCATATTGTCTTTTTCGCCTGATGCCCAGCTCACACCTTCGATGTGACTGTCGTAATCATCGGCATAAAAAAGCATTGCCATACCGAGTTGTTTTTGATTTGAGGTGCATTTCATCAGTCTGGCACGTTCACGGGCATTGTTTAATGCGGGGAGCAGCATACCTGCAAGAATTGCGATAATGGCAATCACCACAAGCAGCTCAATGAGTGTAAATTGTTTTTTCATTTTTATCCTTTCTGTTAAGGGTTAAAATTCTCAAGATTCTCAAGACTTACTTTCTTTTTAGGAAAAGAAAGTAACAAAGAAAAACTTTTCTCCTTTCAAATTCTTCCGTTATTTGAAGCCCGATGCAGTTACGGCGCCATCTGAGATTATTTACAATATTTTCGCAGATGGCTTACCCGTCGCCGCTTAAGGCGGCTCGCCCCTCAACGGACTCGCTTCGCTCGCCTACGCCGGGCGTTCCACCCGCCTTTGTATTACGCAAAGCGTTGACTTTCCCTTTAATTTTGCTACTTACCCAATAGCAAA
>JAFVPG010000135.1 GCA_017505415.1 Lentisphaeria bacterium
AGCCATTGCCTTTTCCTCATCGGCAAGTTTTTTTCTGTATGCCGATGCCATGCGTTCAAGCTCCTCTTCATCTGTCATAAGAACTTTTTTAACGCTTTTTCCTTTGGCAAGATAACGCTGTTCACAACGGCTGATGAAACCTTTTACAGCTTTGGCATCACTGTTGTCAGAATCATCTGTCAGGCGCAAATACTCTTTGTAATGATAAACTGCAAGCAGATACTCCTCCAAATGTTCATCATACAATTCAGCCAGTTCAAGATGAATTTTTGCGGCATCCGGATTTTTTGCAAGATATTTTTTATAACACAATTCTGCATTACGGTATTCACCCATACGTTTTGACTGTGCCGCTTTTTTCAGCATGGGATGATTGCTTGAACTGTCAGAACAGCCGACAGCAAAAATCATCAATGCCGTAAATATCAACAAAATACCATAACTTTTCTTCATTTCATAAACTCCCGTAAGAGCGGAATCGCTCCCGCAACCGCAGTTTCAAGGCGCAAAATATAAGGACTCAAACTGATTCCAACAAAATTTTTCTGCTCAATCAGTTCTATTTCCGAGGGGCTGAAACCTCCCTCCGGACCGACAAAGAATGCAAGTTTTTCAACTTTTGCCAATCTTTTTTTATCTCCCGGAATCTCACGGATCGCCCCGAAAGAACCGATCATATCATGCTCACTGACATATTCGATCGCCTGTTTGAACTTCATCGGTCCGATTATCTCGGGCAAAAAAGGATTATTGGACTGTTTACAGCCCTCCTCCAAAAGCTCACAAAAGCGATTCATATTATCCGGATTCGCAACGGAATAGTCACATTGCATAATCCCGATGCCATCAACGCCAAGTTCACAGCACTGTTTCAAAAGCACATCAAGTTTCTGTTTGCGCGGAGCCGCAGTAAAAATATATATTTTCTGCGCCGGCTTTTCACATTCTACGACAGAAACTATTTTCAAAGTTTTATCATTCTGGATCTCTGCAGTCATTTTTCTGCCCCTGCCGTTGAGGAGCAGGACTTTTTCGCCCACCCTTCCGCGCAGGATTTTGAAAAGATGATTGTGTTCATCTTTATCAAGCGTGACACATTCACCTTTTTCAACCTCATTTTTGTAGAAAAACGCCCGCATTGCACTCCTTCTTACATAGCATCAGGAACATTGATTGTCAAAGTTTTCAAACCGTCAACAAGTACATCCTTGCAGCAGAGAGACAAACGGAGACGGGCTTTGGCAAGATCATCGGTTTCGGCAGTCAGCACCGGACATTCACGATAGAAACGATTGAAAGATTTGGCAACATCAAGCAGATATTCGACCAGACCTGAACAATCTTTCTTGCCTGCCGCAGTTTTCAAAACAGAACCGTACATTGCACAGAGTGAAGCAAGATCTTTTTCCTCCTTTTTGCCGAGCAGAGACCAATCAACCTCTCCGGCAAAATTTCTGTCAGCCGCCTTGCGTTCAATGGATTGGATACGGGCGCAAACGTACTGAACATACGGACCGGTATCCCCTTCAAAACGTATGGAAGCGGCAGGATCAAACATGATTGTAGTTTTGGCATTGAATTTCAGAAGCATGAATTTCAATGCTCCGAGACCGATAATTTCTCCACGTTCAGCAATTTTTGCATCATCAGCAGCCGCATCACGTTCTTTGCATGCGGCGGCGGCAAGAGAGGTCATTTCATCAAAAAGATCATCGGCATCAACGACAGTACCTTCACGGCTCTTCATCTTGCCGGTCGGCAGATTTACCATGCCGTATGAAAGATGGAAAAGCTGATCAGCCCAGTCATAACCGAGTTTTTTCATGATTGCAAAAAGCATCTGAAAATGCAGATTCTGTTCATCTCCTACGACCCAGACCATTGATTCAGGTTTATAATCTTCATATTTTTTGAGTGTAGTTCCCATATCCTGAGTAATATAAACACTGGTACCATCGGAACGGAGAACTACTTTCTGTCCCATTTTACCAAGATCAGCAATGACAGCACCGTCTTCACGTTTGGAGAAAACACCTTTATCAAGACCATCTTTTATCAAATCTTTACCGAGCAGATAGGTATTGCTTTCCAGATAAGTATGATCAAAATTGATACCGAGACGTTTGTATGTAACATCAAATCCTTCAAAAACCCAACTGTTCATCATACTCCAGAGTTTGCGGACATCCGGATCATTAGCCTCCCATTTCTGAAGCATTTTTTGAGTTGCCTGACCGATTTCAGTTTCAAGGAAAAGTTCTTCGCTGTTTTTTTCAGCCAGTTCCGGTTTTGCCTTGCGGAGTTCATCGATTTGAGCGGCAAGCATTTTATTATACTCAACATAAAAATTACCGACCAGATGATCCCCTTTGATATTTGTACTTGCAGGAGTGCAGTTATTTCCTGCACGCTCATAAGCAAGCATGGATTTGCAAATATGGATTCCACGGTCATTGACCAGATTGATTTCCACAACATCATTTCCGGTACGTTTGAGCAAAGAAGCAAGAGACATACCAAGGACATTATTTCTGACGTGTCCGAGATGCTGGGGTTTATTTGTATTGGGAGCAGAATATTCAATAAGAATACGCTTGCGGTCACTTTCATTCAGCAAACCGTCAGCCATAAGTTTATCCATATCAGCAACAGTATCACGGAAAAGCGCAGCAGGTTTCAAAGTAACATTAACAAAAGCTTTGATAACTTCGACAGATTCAACATCGGCATGATTTTTGAGAAATTCACCAGCTTCTGCGGCGACTTTATCAGGAGCATTTTTACAGAATCTGGCAAAACGGAAACAGTTTACAGTATAATCTCCGTTCATATTTTCCGGACAAAGTTCAACTGATATTTCAAAATCATTCTGAATTGCGTATTTTTCAACAAAATACTTTTTCAAATCATTCACGAAAGCAAACTGCATAAAAATTTTCCTTAATCTTACAAAACTGTTTTTATCAAAATATTCTTGTCTCCGCCTTTTACGGGGGAAATTGTATAATTACCTGTGGCATACGGAATCAAAACCGTTTCTCCCATATCGACAGTAACTTCAGCATTGGCATTCTTTATCACAAATGAGCCTTTGGCACTGCTCAACAAATGAAAACTGCCGGAATCCCTGGTATTTTCCTGCAAATCTTCGCAAAGATGCAACGCTTCAATGCTGAAAAACGGACAATCTTTGACCATCGGTATTTTGCGGTTGAAGGGAGTATTATTAACATCTCCGGAAATACGGCATCCTGAAAAGTTGAAAAAGTTGATTGACATCATACCTTTTTCAACATGAAGCTCACGAGCCTTGCCATGCTGATCGACTCTGCCCCAATCACTTATGCGGTAAGTCGTATCACTGTTCTGCTGAATCTCAAGTATAAGATTTCCACCGCCTATGGCGTGCAAAGTGCCGGAGGTAATAAAATATCCGTCTCCCGGAACTGAATCAAACTTCTGAAGAAGATTTTCAACCTCAGATGAGTTCATCGTCTCCATAAGCAATGATTTGCTGGCACGAGGATTCAACCCGGCAAGGATACAACCGTCTTCACGACATCCGAGAATATACCACATTTCAGTTTTGGGCTGGGCATCTCCGCCGATTTTGGCACAAGCTTCACTGTCAGGATGAACCTGCAAAGACAACCGTTCGCCTGCATCAATCAATTTGACCAGTAGCGGGAAACGATCACAATTTCCCCCCTTCGGTCCGAGAATATCGAAGCCGTACTGCTTCATAAGTTCTTCCATGGTTTTGCCTGCCAAAGCGCCGTTGGCAACCACACTCTGTTCTCCGTCACGGTCAACCAATTCCCATGATTCTCCGACAGGATCAATGCCGTTGAATGGAACTTCACGTTTCAAAATATCAGTCATCATCGTACCGCCCCACATACGGGTCATATAAATCGGTACGAATTTAAGCGGATAAAAAATTCCCATTTCAAACCTCTTCTTTTTTTAATTTTTCACATGCTTCCAAAACAAAATCAGGCAAACGGATTATTTTGCGTTCCGGATTGATACTTACCAGAACCACATATCCTTTGACCAGAAGTTTATCTTCACAATAAATTTCAGTTGCAACTTTCAATCTTGCACCCTTTGCCTCTTCGACCCATGAACGGAAAGTCAGCAAATCATCATAACGTGCCGAAGCAAGATAATCACAATGTGCTTCACGAACCGGAAAAATCACTCCACGTTCCTCAAGTTCACGGTACGGCAAACCGATACTGCGGAGCATTTCTGTACGACTTCGTTCAAAAAATTCCAGATAATTGGCATAATAAACAACCCCCATCTGGTCAGTATCCCCGTATGAAACACGGTAAGTTGATTCAAAAAAAGCCATTTCAACGAATCCTTTCTGCTATAAATGCAACCGTTTCTTCAACATTCATATTACTGCTGTCAACAAGAATTGCATCTTCACACTGTTTGAGAGGAGCAACCGGACGCTCTGAATCAATGCGGTCACGCTCTGCAATAGATCTGGCAATCTCTTCAAGAGTTGCACTGCTGTAACTTTCCCTTGACTGATCAAGACGGCGTTTGGCACGAACCTCCGGCGAAGCTGTAACGAAAAATTTCCATGCAGCATCAGGGAAAACAACACTGCCTATATCTCTGCCTTCCATCACAATACGCTGTTTTTCCGCCAGAGAACGCTGCAATTTCTTCAATTTCTCACGCACCATGGGAATTGCAGCTACCGGACTTACATTGGCATTAACCTCCGGAGTAACAAGCTCATCTTTGAGGAAAACTCCATTCAAAGAAAGCGAAAAATTTCCTGCTTCATCAGCTTTGTATTCAAGCTGCATATTATTAAGCAATTCTTTCATTGCAGCTTCATCAGAAATATCAATTTTCTGCTGCAGAACAGCATAAGTAACAGCGCGATACATACTGCCCGTGTTAACATACGGAATAGACAAAAGCCTCGCAAGATGCGAGGCTACTGTACTTTTTCCGGAAGCAGCAGGACCGTCAATAGCTATGACATTGGCACTCATTTCCGAAAAAATCCTTATCAATGTGAATTGCGGCTGCGCAATCTTCCGGACTTCAAAAATCCGTCATAATGACGCATTGCAAGATGTGATTCAAGCTGACTGACTGTATCAAGAGTAACTCCAACCATAATCAGCAAACTTGTTCCGCCAAAAAATTGAGCAACCATGAACGGAATATTCAAATTGACATACAGAAACATCGGGAATAATGCAAGAACGACCAGAAAAACTGCCCCGCCGAAAGTTACTTTGGTCATAGTATGATCAAGGAACTTGGCTGTAGCTTCTCCTGGACTGATACCGGGAATATAAGCGCCCTCTTTTTTGAGGTTGTCAGCGATTTGCAGAGGATTGAACTGATTTGCAACCCAGAAATAAGTGAATGCAAAAATCAGAATACCTTCAGTAAGCATATATCCCCAACCGCCCTGCTGGAAAAATGCTGCGGCTTTGTACCAATGCAGATAACCGAACAATGCACCGGGAATCATCAGAATCGCACCGGCAAAAATGATAGGCATAACACCGGCAAAATTAACCTTCAGCGGCATATAAGTAGCTCCGCCTGACATCTGGCTGCCGATGGTTTTGCGAACCATCTGGATAGGCACACGGCGATAGCCCTGTGAAAGCAGAATAGTTGCCGCTGTAACAATAGCAAAAAGCACGATCAACAGCAAAAGATGGATCAATTTGAATGATGTTCCTGCAGCAGTTTCTCCGACAGTTGCCATACGGATAAGTTCAATGACTGCATCAGGCATACGGGCGATAATATTA
>JAFVPG010000136.1 GCA_017505415.1 Lentisphaeria bacterium
CCAATGCCTGCAATTGTGACAATGCTCAGATAATCCGTTTCTGTCAGAAACTCGGCTTCAAGGGGTTTTCAGACATGAAAAGAGCAATTTCCCATGATTTGATTCCGCTTCAGACACACGTTGATACTGCAAGTGTCAACAAAGGCAGCGGATTCGGCAGACTACTGGAGGATTTTCGCAAAGATTATCTACAGACTATCAATGATACCATCGCCATGTGTGATGAAAAAAACATTCAGCAGGTGGTCGAAAAAATCAAAAAAGCCCGCAAAATAATGCTTTGCGGTCTCGGTGCATCAGGTATTGTCTGTGAAGATTTGCAGATGAAACTGGTTCACATGGGCTATCCTGCTTTTTATCACAGCAAACCGACAATGAACAAAATGATGTCCTCTCTGATGGGAAAAAATGATTTGATGATAGTTTTTTCTTTCCGCGGAGAAAATACAGAAATTCTCCACTATGCCCAGGTTGCCAAAAATAGCGGCTGTCCGGTGGCTGCAGTTTGCAATTATTCACAGTCTCCGCTTGCCAAACTTGCCGATACAGTGCTGCTTACCAGCGCAGATGAAGATGATTTCCGCATCGGAGCGATGACTTCCAGATTGTCGCAGCTGATGATTGTTGATATTCTCTCTGTGATGCTTGCACTCAATGATATAAAGAAAACTGAAAGAAATTTAGCTAAAACCCATAAAGTATTAAAAGATAATAAGGAGGTAAAACAATGAGTTTTATGTTCAATCCATATCCCTATGTGGATCCGAATGCAATCAATTTCCCTGAATTTTCTGCAGAAACCACCAAATCTGCTCTTCGCGGCAATATTAAAATCGGTGCATTGCTTGCAGAAACCAAAGGTATTCTCGCTCTTGACGGTTATGTAGGTGCATCTTTCCCGGAATTGCTTGTACGTATTGAAGAAGCCAATGCCGATGTCAAATTCTTCAATGTCGCTGAGGCATATAAATCCTCTGAAGAATTGGAAGAAATGCTTGCAGAAAGCCTTCCCACCGACCGTGTGATCGACCCGATCCTGCTTTTCGGCAAAAGCGTTCACCGTGAACTTGATTCTCTCTTTGACAGTGCCAAACTTGCCGCTCTGGCTGACAAACTGCAAGCTGCTGCCAAAGAAAATTCTCTCGTCGTTGTCTACGGCTGCGGCGCCGCTTGTGAAACCTTGCGCAAAATTGCCGCCAAAGTCGCATTTGTCGATGTTACTCCGATGGCAGTTACCGTCCGTATCCGTGCCGGTAAAGTCACTCCGCTCGGTGATAAAGTAAAACGTGCATTGCCCTATATTTTCCGCCGTATGTACTATTATGATTATGAAATCATGATGCTGCACCGCAAACAGCTGATGGACAACAATGCTCTTGATTATTATATTGACGGCAATAATATTGATGATTTGCGTTTGATTGCTTTTGCTGATCTTGAAAAAGTTTTTGCTGAAATGCTTCAGCGTCCGTTCCGTTGTACTCCGGTCTATATCGAAGGTGTCTGGGGCGGTCAGTTTGTCAAAAAACTCCGTAATCTTCCTGAAGACATGCGCAACTGCGCATGGGTCTTTGATATGATCCCCAATGAAGTAAGTTTGCAGGTCAAAGTCGGTCCCTGCACTTTCAACATTCCGTTCAGCACCTTCTTCCGCCACTGCGGCGAAAAGCTCATGGGTAAGGAAAGTGTCGAACGTTTCGGCTGTGTATTCCCCATCCGTTTCAACTATGACGATACCTACGGCGGCAGCGGCAACATGTCCATTCAGGTCCATCCGCCCTGCAAATACAATCAGGACAATTTCGGTGAACCCTTCCAGCAGGATGAAAGTTATTACTGCGTCAAAACTGCCGGCAGCAAAACTTATCTCGGTTTGACTGATGACTGCAATGTTGAAGAATTTTACAAGTGCATCGACAAAGCCGAAAAAGAATATGTCGCTTTTGACCATGACAAATATGTAAACTCCTTCCCCAGTGAAGAGGGCGATCAGTTCCTCCTCCCCGGCGGCACGATCCACGCTTCCGGCAGAAATCAGGTCGTTCTGGAAATCGGGTCATACACCATCGGCAGTTATACTTTCAAATTGTATGACTATCTGAGAAGCGACCTTGACGGCAAACCCCGTCCCATTCACTCCATTCACGGCAAAAACGTTCTCGTCACCGACCGCAGACGTTCCGCTGTTGACGGCGTCCTCCGTCCCAAACCGATTACTGTCCGTGAAGGTGAAGGCTGGAAAGAAGAGATTGTCGGTGAACATGATCTTATCTACTTCAGCTTGAGAAGATTCAGCTTCGACCGCTCTGTTTCCGACAGTACCGAAGGCAAAAAATTCCACGTCCTCGTTCTCGTTCAGGGTGATGAAGTTCTCATCTACTCCAAAAAAGATCCCTCAAGATCATATCATGCCAAATACATGGATATGGTCGTTCTGCCCGCCGACCTCGGCGAATACGGAATCATCAACCTCGGAAAGACACCGTGCAAAGTCACCAAAACAATGCTCAAGTAATTCTGGCGATTGACGCAGGAGGCACTTTTCTGAAATCCGCATTATTTGAAGCGGATAAACTGCTTGTGCCTCTTGCGGAGATTCCGGCATGTTCAAACGGCACTTTTGAGGAGATAAAAAATGCTTTTGTCACCGTATATCAAAATGCCGCTGAACATGCAGAAAATAAAATTTCCGGTATTGCAGTATCAGTTCCGGGGCCTTTTGATTATGTAAACGGAATTTTCCGTATGGAACACAAATTTCAAGCAGTTAAAAATTGTTGTTTGAAAAAATTTTTCCCTGAAATACCAATGACATTTCTCCATGATGCAAATGCATTTCTCGGCGGTGCGAATACTGAAAAGAAAGGCAGATTCGGCGGTATCACGCTTGGAACCGGTCTGGGGGCAGCGGTGATGACAGATGGTAAATTTATCAATAACGAGAAAGATACTCCGCTTTATTCTCTGTGGAACAAACCTTTCAGAAACGGTATCGGAGAAGATTATGTTTCAACTGCGGCATTGCTGAAAGCATGTCCTGATGCAAAAAGCGTGAAAGAGATGGCAGAACGTGCTGATACAGATAAAATCTGGCGGGATTTCGGCGATGCGCTGGCTGATTTGCTGACAGACTGGCAGAATGAATTGCAGTTGGAGAAAATTTATGTCGGCGGCGGCATAAGTAAAGCTGCAAAACGCTTTATGACGGAAAAACTTGCCGTATTGCCGCTGAAGTTTATCTCTTCGGGTAATTTGAATTTATATGGAGCAGTAAAACATTTTTTGAGCTTAAACAGGTGATATTATGAATGAAAAAAAACGATATACGGTTGAAAATTTTGCTGATATTGAAGCTGTTCCCTGTCCTTGCGGGATGAGCAAAAGAGCTTTTGTCAAAACTTCAAACGGTGCGGCGACTTTTCATCAGGTGGATATAAAAAAAGATGCCGCATTGCACTATCACAAAGAACATATTGAACTTTATCTCATTCTGGAAGGGAATGGTTTTATGGAACTTGACGGAGAAAAAATACCGGTAGCTCCCGGCAATACGATTTTTATTGATAAATATTGCCGTCACCGGGCATTGGGCAATATGAAAATTGCCAATGTTTCAATTCCGTCATTTGATCCGGCAGACGAATGGTTTGATTGAGAGATAACCGGAGAATAACAAAATGAAAATCACATTCATCGGCGGCGGTTCATTAAGGTTGATACCGATTTTGCGAGGTGTCATGACCGAATGTCCGCAAATTTTTGAAGATGCGGAATTGAGATTTTTCGATCTTCACAAAGATCGTGCGCAGGCAGTTATTACCCTGCTTCAGCATTCGCCTGAATTCCGCAATGCCGGAAAATGCCGTTTTGTCTGTCCTGAAACATTGGACGATGCGTTGAGAAATATTGATATTTGCTATCTTACAATGGGCATACGCCGCGAACCGCAGACTGTGCAGGCGGCACATATTTGCAGTGAGGCAGGACTTATTTCCACAGATCAGCTGTCATTGACCGGAGCATTCTGGGGTGTACAGCTGGGTAAAATTGTTTACAGTATTGCTGAAAAACTTGCCAAACTTTCACCCGATGCACTGATGCTGATTTTTGCCAATCCGGTGGCAGTTTACAGCAGTATGATTGAGCGTTTTCTCGGAGTGAAAGCACTCGGAATATGCGGAGGTTTCAATAATCACCGCTATGATTTGACCAGACTTTTCGGCAAAGATGAATATACGAAAAATTGTGATGTAGTTGCCGCAGGTATAAATCACATGTCATTTATTTTGCGGGGAACTTTCAATGGAGAGGATATTTACGAAAGCATAGCTCCGAAAATTTTGAATGATTCATGGCAGAATATTTTTGATGACGATTTTGTCATGCATGAAACAATGGATTTGCTGTACAATGTTTACCGCCAGCACAAATATCTGGTTTTTTCAACTGAAATTGACGGTATCTATCATCTCGCTCCGGAAAAAATCAATGAAATGCAAAAAAAACTTCTGCCGCCGAAAGAAATTTACAACCCGGCAGAATCTGCAAAAATTGCCGCCGCAAAAGTTGAAAATAATTTTAAAATCCTGCTTGATTCCGCAAAAAATCCGCTTCAGGATGGAATTTATTCAAATAATCCGCTTTTTAAAATCGACAGCCATGACATTACCATTCCGATTCTCAAAGCATGCGCCGGTATTGAAAAAATGCGTATCGTTGCATCCGGTATCAATAACGGAGCGATTTCAAATATGCCGTTAAATGCGGCAGTTGAATATACAATGGATATTGACGGCAGGAAAATTACTCCGGTAGAAAATCAGTTTGTTCCTGCTCCTTTTGCAGATATGGTTTCAGCACTTTCGGAATTTCAAACTCTGCTTGGCGAAGCGATCGTCAAACATGACCACCGGATTTTTGCTGCCGCATTGGAAACATATCCATTCTGCAACAGGCAGGTTGTCAGAAAACTTTTCGGATTATTCAAGGATATTATAAACAGTGAAATGCAGAAAGCATCAGCTTTTTTTGATTGATATAAATAACAAAACAGGAGGGAAAAAAGAAAATTATAAATCGGCAAATCTTACGAAATAACAGACAATTATGAACTTTTACCAACTTTTAACGAAAGGATAAAAAAATGAAAAAGACATTCACACTCATCGAACTTCTCGTCGTTATCGCTATCATCGCAATTCTTGCCGGTATGCTTTTGCCCGCGCTCGGCAAAGCCCGTGACCGTGCCAGAACTGCCCGCTGTATCAGCAATGAAAAACAAATCGGTGTTGCACTTATGATGTATCAGGATTCATGGGATGGTATAATTCCTCCGATTTATGATGCCGTTAGCGAAAGGATGTGGTGGCACATGTTCCGCTGGGCAGATGTTCTTGACGAAAATTTCTGCGGCTCCAGCAGCGAATGGCGTTCGACTACTGATCCCAAACGTGGCATGGTATGTGATGAAATGATAAA
>JAFVPG010000137.1 GCA_017505415.1 Lentisphaeria bacterium
AAATTTTCATTCCCGTACGGGAATAAAATCTGAAAAAAGAAAGATTTTTGCAAAAATCTTTCTTTTTTCAGATTTTATTCCCGTACGGGAATGAAAATTTTTAACATTTTCATCAAGTTTTGTTTTATCTTCATACAAACAAGATATTGTTAAGTTTTGTATTAACGATTTTTCAGAGAAATACAAAATTTGAAAAATAACGTTTTGGCAGTCATCTACCAACCGGTCGTAATTGCTATCATCGCAATTCTCGCCGGAATGTTGCTTCCCGCATTGAACTCTGCTCGTGAATCTGCACGTAAAGCTTCCTGCATGAGCAATCTCAAACAGATCGGTCTCGGTATCAAACAGTATGCCAACATGATGCGTTGGGAAGGCTGGTATCCCAAAGCAGCTACTGCTCACGAATCTTTCAAACTCTTGATCACCACCAAGAAACTTACCGATACCGGTATGTACATCTGCCCCTCAGCTACCACCAACAACACCAAATACACCGGTACTGATGGTGCGCTTAAAGCAGAAAACGTTTCATATCGTTACTCCACTGAATATCATTTGAGCGAATCTGCTGATGCTGACAGCCCCGTTGCAGCTGACGCTTCTACAAACCACACCGATGCCGGTAACGTTCTCTATGTTGACGGTCACGTCGGTCAGTTCGACAAAATCGACAACACCGCTTGGGACGCAACTACTAACATTCCCAAAATCGGTAATCTCAAGTAATTTCGATTACTTAATCTGATTAAATCTAAAATCCCTGAACAGCAATGTTCGGGGATTTTTTGTTTTAAATTTTAATCTCTCAATTTTTATTGATTTAATTCGATAAAAAATATTCATTCCGGATTTATTTGTTTCAAAAAAAGTCGGTTTTCCGACTTTTTTTAAATGCGGAACTTGATTTTTCTTCATTTATATAGTATATTTTTGATATATTAACTAAAAAAAGTCGGAATTCCGACTTTTTTTGAAACATGAGGAGTTTTTATGATAAAACGGGAAGCATATCTGAATCAACTGATTTCACGATTAAACAACGGCTTAATCAAAATTATTACTGGAATTCGGCGTTGCGGCAAATCATATTTATTATTCAATATTTTTTATGAATATTTGTTGTCCCAGGGTATAAAATCTGACAATATTATAAAAATTGCTCTGGATAATGATATTTTTGCAGATTTACGCAACCCATTAAAGCTGAAAGAATACATTTTGCAACGCATAGAAAAACAATCGGAACATTTCTATATTTTTATTGATGAAATTCAATTTTGTTACAAAATAAAAAAAGATGATACAGATGAAAAAAATGTTGCTCCCGAAGATGTAAATTCGTTATATATAAGTTTCTATGATGTTTTAAATGGATTATTGCTTTATAAAAATATTGATATATACATTACTGGCAGTAATTCTAAAATGTTATCATCAGACATTGCAAGTTTATTTCGCGGGCGGGGAGATTGTATACAGATACATCCTTTATCTTTTATGGAATATTACTCTTTTTGCGGTGCAGATAAATCAGATGCATGGGAAAATTATATGGTTTACGGAGGCATGCCGCAAGTTGTACTTGAAGATAATGAAAAACAGAAAAGAGCTTATCTTGTCAATTTGTTTGAAAATGTATACTTGAAAGATATTGTAGAACGTTATAATTTAACAGATGATATTTTAATAGGAAATATTGTCAACGTTTTAAGCTCGGCAATAGGTTCTTTGACCAATCCGCATAAACTTGTGAATACATTGTCAAGCGTTTGCAGTATAAAAACTTCAGATTATACCTTGAATCGTTATTTGAATATTTTGACCGAGTCATTTCTATTTAAAAAAGTTAATCGTTACGATGTCAAAGGAAAGAAATATTTCAATACTCCCAGCAAATATTATGCAGAGGATGTCGGTTTGCGGAATGCCAGATTGAATTGGCGGCAGCAGGAAAAAACTCACATCATGGAAAATATTCTATTTAATGAATTAAACCTGCGTAACTATTCTGTTGATGTCGGAGTTGTCGGAATTGATACGTATCAAAATGAAAAACGTCAATTGATCAATCATGAAATTGATTTTATCGTCAATACCGGTTTTAAACAAATATATATTCAATCAGCATTTTCTTTGACAGATGCAGAAAAAGAAAAACAGGAATTGTTGCCCCTGCGGCATTGCAGGGAATCTTTTGCAAAATATGTGATTACCGGAGGTAATGAAAAATATTGGATCGATGATTATGGTATTATTCATGTAGGTATTATACCATTTTTGCTTGACAAAAATATTTTGGAATAAATAGAGATAAAAACTCAATTAAAACATTTTATTCCTGTCAGGAAATGAAAATTTTTAACATTTTTTAACATTTTGTTTTATCTTCATATAAACAAGATATTGTTAAGTTTTGTATTAATGATATTTTGCATACATGCAAAATGGCAGAAATTATGATTTTGCAGTCATCTACCAACCGGTCGTAATTGCTATCATCGCAATTCTCGCCGGAATGTTGCTTCCCGCATTGAACTCTGCTCGTGAATCTGCACGTAAAGCATCCTGCATGAGCAACCTCAAACAGATCGGTCTCGGTATCAAACAGTATGCCAACATGATGAAATGGGAAGGCTGGTATCCCTGCAAGGCTACTGC
>JAFVPG010000138.1 GCA_017505415.1 Lentisphaeria bacterium
CACCCCCTATCCTTTTTACAAAAACTTTTAAGTAAGTATTCCGTTTTTCGCAATACAGAAATTATTCAATTTCCAATTTGAAATTATCCACGTATATTTCTTTCCCATCAAGAATATTTGCCATAAAAAAGATTCTGAATTCAACTGTACCGGGCCACCATTGCCCAGAACGTGGATTGCCTCTTGCTACACCCTGACAGGAACCTTTTATATTTTTCCATTTTTGCGGCATTTGCGGCTGTATGTAGACAAAATTCCGGTTTGTAAAATTTTTATGTTCCCTGACATAAGTTCCGGATTGCCAATCTTTTTTCAAGGGTTTTGCCAATGATATTTTCCAACCATTATCAACTTTTGAGACATTTGTAATTCCGAGAGAATTTAATTTTTTGTTTGGAATATCCTTTTGTTTTCCGGAAGAATCAATATCAAAAGCTACACAAGCCCATTTTGACGTTTCCCATTTTGTTCCGTCTGCAATATAAATTTCTGTATCGCCCATGTAAGCTGTTTTAATTAAAGTGGTTTCAGTTCCTGGATAATAATGAACAGCGGCGCTTGGTATTTCATTTCCTTTTTTGTCAAAACAGGCAAATCCAAGTAAAATATTCCCTTTTTTGCCGAGAGATTTTACATCACAACTCAAAGTATATTTTTTTGTATTATCCAAAGTAAATTTTTCTTTGGAAAACATTCTGTCACCGGGCATCAAAACAAAGACATGCTGTTTTTTTTCTGATGTGATTTCAGTTGTTTTCGCCTTAATCCATTTACCGGGACCTTGTTCCGCATCATCGAACCATAAAATTTCAGATTCAGCAAATACGAATGAAAATACTGTATTGATAAGTAAAAAAATAATTAATGTGATTTTAAACATTTTTTGACCTTTCTTTCCGTTTTGTTATTTTAGAAATTCAGATGGTTGAAGATTTCTGCCTGTAAGACGTATATTGCGTAAGCCTCCTTTGAAGTAATTTCCCGGACGATTAAAATTAATACAGCTTGCCCCGACAACCATTGCACAGAAAGTTTCATGACGGCGGCTTGGTTTTAATTTCAAATTTCCGCTGTTTTTTCCGTCAATATAAATTGAAATTTTTTCCGCATCATAAACAATGGCGACATGAGTCCAGTTGTTTTTGGGGATTTCATTTTTGGAAATAAGCATTTTTTCTGAAGCAGAAACTCCTTCAGAACGGGAAATGAGCAGTTTCCCATCTCCACGTAAGAATACTTGAAGCTGCTTATTCCCGCATCCCATTACACCTACAGAAGTATCCGTTTGTCGCAAAATTTCAAATTCGAGTGTCATTGCATAAGGAAACATTGTTCCTCCTTGTATGCAAATATATTCATTCCCGTCAAATTGCAGATAAGTTTTGCCTTTATCTGACATTACTCTTGGGCTTTGCGGATAAACAGTTCCATTTAATCCGCCAAAGTGTTCATGCCGATAACCTGTATTGAGAAGATGTCCTCCTCCGAATCCGACACCACCCATAAAACCATCATGTCTGTATCCTGAAGAATCTATTAATAATGAACCGCAGAAAGTATTTCCACGGTAATGATAAAACGGAATGCGATCAGCCTGGAATTCAAGATTTTTTAATTTTTCGCTGTTCAATACAATAGGAATTGTTATATTTTTTGCATTTTTACGTGTACCGGAGATAAAGATTGAAGTTGTACGGAATCTTTTCCCTGAATGGTCAATTAATTCCAGAGCATAGGCATCACAACCGGCACCGGGGTGCGGCAATGAAATACTTTCTGCAATATTGCCGCTGCTTCTTTTCCAGCGGGCAAATTCTGCCCCGTTACGCAACAAACGGAATATTCCTCCATTTGAAGTTTTAAAATCAGCTTGAAAATAACCGATACCATATTCATTGTAATCAAGTATATCTCCGGCCTTGCCGCCGCAAAAGTTCCATTCAATATCATTACCATTTATTTTTAATTGATTTTTCAGACTTCGTGTATACCACAAAAGATGAGACCTGTGAGATGGATTTATCATGGTTGGTGGAGAATAATTATATGGACTATCATTTACAATCAGTCGTGGATAAATCTCATATTCTTCATGGAATGATGTGGCAGGCAGCTCCCATTTATAAACAAAAAATTCATTTGCAGGAATATTGACAGGTGGTGAAATATAAAGACGTTTACCAGCTGCATTCGCAAGTTCCAATTTTACAGTTCCTGCTTTATTGGCAGGCAGTGCAAGCAACTCAAAACGTAAAGGTTGTCCGGCATACAACGATATGAAATTTGACAAATAATACGGATATGTATTTGAGCTGTGATATTTTATATCCATCCATTGTGATTTTTTATATTTTGTAAGTTCAAGTATGAAATCATCATATTCATAACTTGGCAGAATTCTGGAATTTTCATAAATATCAAAAAAGTTTGTAAGCACCAGTGAATCCGGTTTGACATTCAAGGCAATATCGAACGATTTCCGGAGTTTCTCAGTCAATTCCGGAAAAATTCCACCATAGTTATAATGCTGTGTGTAAGTATTGTGAACAGATGCTTCAAAAATTTTTTCCGGAAAATCTTTCATAATGTCTGCGACCATCTGCATATGAGAAGCCTGAACTTCAGGAGTGAAATTCGCATATGCAGTAACTCCGTCAAAAATTTCAATGTATTTTTTTAATAATTTTTTATCTGAACGCAAAGGCGGCATCCAAGTATTCATCAACATTATTACCGGACCATATTTTTTATTCAGAAATTTTCTTAATTCAATCCAATCTTCTACTGAATAATTTTGTTGAGTATACAACGTTATGACGGGAATCCCGTTCAAACGGTATAAAGACGGGTGATTTTTCAAATATTTATAGTACTCATTGAAATACTTATCCCAGAGTTTTATTATTGATTTTCTGTCAGGACAACGTGCTGTTGTTATGAACGGCATTACTATGAAGCCGTTTCCGGCTTGAGCGAAGCCCTCCATAACGGATTTCAGATATTCAGCATGATGAATTTCACCATTCCCCTTAAAAGATACTTCCAATTGAATCCCGGTTAATCCGTATGGCTTGCAAATTTGGGCAACTTTTTTCCACATTTCCACCGGAGAATCAGAATATTGATGCCATGCATAGTCAGTTCCTCCAACACGCTGGTGCGGCATGAGATTAGGAGGAAACCACGGATTTGCTTGAGACCATACAGTATATTTATGTTGAGATTTATCAAAAATTTGTTTTGCTTCGCTATCAAATATTATTATTGTAAATAATAAAAAACAGATAAAAATTTTCATGAACGAATTCCGGTTAAAAAGGATAACTTGTTTCATCTGCTCCATCTCCCCGAGTGCAGAAACTGCTGAAAGCTGCATTCCAGCTTTTTTCTTTAATTGCTGATTTTTTCATAAATACAGAATGCCCGTCTTCAAAAGTAATGTTTGTACCATCATTGTGACGATAATCAAGGATACCGGAATCTACACCTTTTTGCCTTTGACGGACAGAGAGGTTGTTGCTGTCTGCAAGCATTAATCTTGCGGAAGGATTTTCAAGCCATAAAGTTTTTCTCCAAGCGTTTAACGGGGTATTGACACCTCCTCTTGTACTTACATTACAACCATAATCTACAAAATCTCCGTCAAGACTGGTATAGTCTCTTGTTTCTCGTCCGGGACAATGAAATGTTCTGCGTTTGCTTTGGCTTGTTGGATTGTTCATATCAAAACAGCCATAACGATTTTCGTATAAAATTGCACTCCAGTATTTTCCTGAACCATAAGCAGTATGGGTAGGTAAAAGATAATCATCATGATCCATAGAGTACATCAATAAAGTTTGACTTAACTGCCTTTGGTTTGACATACATGTTGCTGAACGGGCTTTTTCTCTTGCTTTATTCAGCGCTGGCAGCAGCATACCGGCTAAAATAGCGATGATGGCAATAACAACAAGCAATTCAATCAAAGTGAAACAACTTCCTATAATATTGTCTATCGGAAGTTATTTAGGGAAGCGGAAAAACTTTTTTCTTGATTAAAAGAAAAAAGATTTTTCCGCCTCCCTGAAACCCTCCACCTTTTCAAAA
>JAFVPG010000139.1 GCA_017505415.1 Lentisphaeria bacterium
CCTTTGCACCGGATGTGGATGTTTATCACTCAGAGATACCTGAAAGACAATATGCAGATCACAGATCATGACCATCTGGCTCTGTGGGCGACAGTTTGCAATAATCCGGATGCAGAAATTCTGCAATGGCAGGAGCCTCGTTTTATTTCACAGGGGTTTCTCCGGACACAACCGACAGTACTTTCAAACGGCGACTGGGTATTATGTGCCTATGACTGGTCATCTCCGAATTACCGTTATTCACGCAGCAAAGATCAGGGCAAAACATGGGAACGCTGTGAAGGCGGAAAACGCGCTGCAATTTTAAAAAAAGAAGATTCACAATTTGATGAAACAATGATTCTTGAAAGGTCTGACCATTCTCTTTTGATGTTTGCGCGCGACCGGAGCGGATTGATTGCGCAATCAACCTGCAAAAATTTCGGATGCGCCGAATGGACACCGGGTGAATTCACCTCGCTTCCGGGAGCAAATTCCCGTTTTTTCCTGCACCGTTTAAAATCCGGACGAGTTCTGCTGCTTCATAATAACAGTCAGACATTACGCACAAATCTGTGTGCAAAACTTTCTGAAGATGACGGCATGACATGGAAATATTCTCTGCATTTGGATTCTGCAATCACTCCGGAATTCGGTACGGTTTCTTATCCGGATGCAGTTCAATCTGATGACGGCAGAATATTTATTATTTATGATTGCGGCAGAAATACAACCAAAGAGATCCGTATGGCACAAATTACAGAAGAAGATATCATAAATGGTAACCTTTGTGATTATTCTTCATATTTGAGCAGAATCATAAATAAAGCTCCGGGACATCCCTATGATCAAACGCTGTTTGATAAAAAAAATGCAGATCGTATAAAATGGCTGGATGATGTATTTTTCCCCATGTACGGTATTCATAAAAATAAAAACTGACAACATAGAATTACGGAAAATAAATCATGCAGAATTCAATTCTTTTTCTCGGTACAAGTCACGGCGATCCGACTTTGACCCGTTTCTGTTCGAGTGCTTTGTACCGTTTCAATGATACGGCAATACTTGTTGATGCAGGAGAACCGGTAACTGCGCTGCTGGTACGCAGCGGTTTCAAAAGCTCAATGCTTGATGCTCTGCTGCTGACTCACATGCATACCGACCATATTGGCGGTCTCCCTGCCCTTGTGACCAATATTACCAAATATCCGACAGAAAATCATACCACTGATTTCTATTTTCCGGATAAGCAAATAATAGAACCGTGTAAAAATTTTCTTGATGCTGTTCTTGCTTTTGAACGCCCGGATATTATCCATTTGCATGCGATGGAAGCGGACAAAAAAATAGAAGTTGGAAATGTCACAGTAACTCCGCTTGCCAATGACCACATGAAAAGAAAAAATGCACCTTCATTCGGTTTTTTGTTTGAAACGGGAAATATCCGTATAATACACACCGGAGATCTTTCCGCTGATTTTCATGATTTCCCGCAAATCAGAGAAACCGTTGACATCTGTGTTTGTGAAGCGACACATATTCATACCGGACTTGATAAATTTATCAATGATATAAAAGAATTGCCGATAAAGAAACTTGTATTCAACCACATAGGTCCTTTGTGGACAGACGGCAAAGAATATCTTCTTGAAGACGCAGTAAAAAAACTCCCCTTCCCCGTCATCGTTGCTCATGACGGCAGCGAAGTATTATTCTGACAGGATGATTTATGATAAAAATAGAATATAAAAGCAATGAAAACGCTGTTCTGCTGTGGCAGAATGCCTTGAAAAAAGCTGTTGAGACAAATGATAAGGAAATATATTTTCCGCACGGGAAATATCATTTTTATACCGATGGTACAACTTTGAAACATTGTTTCATCTCCAACAACGATGCAAGTGTCAAAAATATTGCAATATATTTGAATAATATAAATGATTTGACAATAACCGGAGATGATGCAGAATTTATTTTCCACGGCAGAATTTCCCCGTTTGTACTCGAAAATTGCAGAAATATAAAAATATCCGGAATCTCTGTTGATTTTTCAAAACGTTTTTCCTTTGAAGCAAAAGTTATTGACAGTGACAATCACAGCACTGTTTTTGACGTTGACGGCGACTGGCAGATAGACAATGGCAGTCTCCGTGTTTTCAATGACGGCCTTGACAATATGACCGGCAAACTTGCCTGTACCGCATTCAATATTGCAACCGGAGAAATTTGCCGCGACAGCAACTACTATATAGTAAATCAGAATATTAAAGCAGAAAAAAATCACCTCCGGCTGCCGTTTGCCTTGAAACATAATGAATCAGATTTTTTCATAAGGCATCAGGCACGCCATACACCTGCTTTTGTAATCGACCGTTCAACAGATATTGAACTTGAAAATATCAACATTTATCATGCCGAAGGAATGGGCGTTGTCGGACAGAACAGCAAAAATATCCTCCTTGACAATGTAAACACTGTTCCTGCTGCAAACAAAAATCTGTCTGTTACTGACGATGCAGTACATTTTTCTGAATGTTACGGCAGTATAATTATAAAAAATTGCACATTCCGTCAAACACTTGATGATGCAATTAATATTCACGGTATGTACAGAAGATTGCGGAAAATAGGAGATGCAATTCTGCTTGAAGCATGCCATTTTCAGCAATTCGGCTTATGGGACGGACAAGATGGCGATACTATCGAAGTATTGAAAAAAGAGACCATGCAGCCCTATGCGGAATTGCAAGTTAAAAATTTTCTTCCCGGCACAAGGCAGTTTTACTGTCTGGAACTTGAAGACACTCTGCCGGAAGAATTTACAGACGGGGATATGGCACGC
>JAFVPG010000140.1 GCA_017505415.1 Lentisphaeria bacterium
CAGACAGAAATAATATTATTCTGGCATCCGGAACTTTCTCTGCCGCAGTAAATAATGCTCCACAGCATTTTCAATCTGTTGCTAACGGTACTGCGGATCTCTTTTTCGGCGCTGCAAAAGATATTTGGAGCGGTAATTATGTTGCAGAATATAAAGGAACTTTTAACGGGGAATTGCGTATTGCCGAAAAGGTAAAACTTGCGGGAAAAAATAAATTTATTGATATTTTTGACGGCTCAGCGGACTGGAATTGTCTGATATTATCTGATGATGATAATGGTGATGCATTTTTTGCAGATGATATTTTTTCTGCAAGTCCTGTCGCTGATGCAAGGGAACGTTTTTCTGCAATAGATGAAATATTTTCCGGTGCAGGTGATGATATAATTGATTTGACAAGTCCGCGCTTCGAGGTCGATTTTTCAGATATAAAAATTTATGGCGGTGACGGCAATGATGTGATATGGGCAAATAATCAGACTTCATATATTTACGGAAATGCCGGGAATGACCGTATTATCGGTGGAGAATCACAGGATTTTATCTCCGGCGGAGACGGTGATGACATAATGCATGGAGGGGGAGGGGAGGATTATTTTTATTTCAGTGGAAATTTCGGAAATGACGTTATTGAACAATACAAAGATGGCGGGGTAACGCTTGTATTTGATTCAAAAGATGTTATATTTGATGAAGAGCAGGGGATTTATACCGATGGCGTTAATTCTGTCCGTATCTGCGGCACGGATGATGTACGGATCGGATATGAAACTTTTGATGAGTTTGAACATGACAGAGTTTTTGTTTTTTTGAATATGGAATGAAAAATGGGTTTGACACTTGAAATAACGAGTTCGGTTGCTGAAATTGATGGCGGCGAAAAGGTTCTGCATGATTTTGCTGACGCATGCAGACAGTATGATTTTGTACCGTCTGTACAACTGCATAATACTGTCAGCGAAAAAACAGTCAGAAAAATAATTGATTGCGGTCTGCCGATGTCAGCACATGCTCCGGTCATTGGAGAATACAGTTTGAATCTTGCAACTGAAAAGAATCTTGATATTATTTTCGGTGCGTTTGAAAAAAATGCAGTTTTTATGCGTAAATATGGTATTGAAAAGAGCGTTTTTCATGGTTTTTCGATGTGTGATGAATTGATACCCCGCATGAGAAATCAGGAAGATTACCGTGTAGCTTTGCGGAAAAGTTGTCCACCGGAATTTTTGCTTGAAGATACATGGCTCAATATTGATTACACTTATCTTGAAGAGTATGAAATCAGAAAGAACATTCTTAAAAATAATCTTGCAGAATTGCGCAGGCGTTTTCCGGATTTGATTTTCTGTATCGAAAATGATATGCCGATTTACGGTTATTCAAATATGCGGTTGTCGCAAATGACCGATCTGGAGCATCCTGTATGCATTGACAGCGGACATTTGTTTGCCGCTTCATTGCTGTTTGATTTTGATTTTTTTGAAGAATTGGAGTGCGGGTTGCAGAATCTTGAGGTGAAAATGGTGCATTTGCATAATTCGCTCATGACTGCAAAAACTCCGAAAACTCAAATCGGAGACGGACATCAACGTCTTGTTGTTCCGTCAGAAATGGATTGGCAGAGAGCTTTGAAACTTTTTCTCAAATACAATGTTGATGATTTCGTGCTTGAAATCGGTTCTGCCAATGCAGAAGATGTTCATGCTTTTGCTGCCGCAGTCAATGATGTCCGGTGAATTTATCAATCTTTTTTTGAATTACTTTTGAAATTACCTCAACTGAATCCTATTTGTTCCGCAATAAAAAATCAGAGCGGCAAAAGAAAAATCCATTGCCGCTCTGAAAACAAGTCAGAAGTTTACTGATTATTTGACAATGTCACGGTATGCATCCCATTTGGGATCATTGGCGAAAGCAGAATAGCAGTAATCTTTCATAGTGAGTTTGGCTGCTGCTGCTTCGTCAAGGATAACGACACAGTCGGGATGGAGCTGGATAGCTGAACCTGAAACCATTGAAGTCATCGGACCTTCAAGAGCTTTGGAGATGATGTCAGCTTTGCGTTCGCCGGTAACCAGCATGAGAAGTTTTTTAGCATCAAGAACAGTACCGACACCCATGGTCAATGCGCGATTCGGCATTTTTTCGCCTTTTGCTTCGTCAAAATAGGGACCGTTTTGAGCCATGGTAACAGGTGTCAGATTTACTGCACGGGTACGGCTTGACCAGTCAGAGAAGGGTTCATTGAAACCGATGTGACCGGAAAGACCGATGCCGAGCAACTGCAAATCAACTCCGCCTGCTTCTTCCATCATTTCTTCATAACGTGCGCATTCTGCTTCCAAATCTTCAGCAACGCCGTTTTCCAGATGAGTATTGCGTTTGTCAATATTGATGCGGTCAAAGAAATGATAGTTCATGTAGTAACGGTATGAATTGCGATCTTCTGCGGGCAAACCGACATATTCGTCCAGATTGAAGGTTTTGCACAATGAAAAATCCAATTTCATGTCAGCCAGTTTGTGATAAAGATTTTCCATGGTTGCACCGGTTGCCAAACCTAAAGTCAAATTCGGTTTCGCTGCCAATGCATCAGCAATAATCGCTGCTGCCAACTTTTCTGCTGTTTCAGCATTTTTGCAAATAACAATGTCCATTTTTTACTCCTTTTGTTAAATGGTTGTTATGTAAATTGTTGAGTTTTGCAGGGGGAGAAGAAGAAACTTTTTTGCAAAAAAGTTTCTTCTTCTCCCCCTGCAAAACTCAACAATTTACATAACA
>JAFVPG010000141.1 GCA_017505415.1 Lentisphaeria bacterium
CCGACAGCAATGCGATCGGAGAAATCGGCTGTGAACTGCTGCAAAAAACCGATGCCGGTACACGCCCTGTAAGGCTGATAGGAATAAGTATCAGCAATTTTGACACCTCCGATACGCATACTGAAGAAATTGAACAGCTGCAGCTGCCATTAGTATGAAATCAACCTTATTTACCGATAAAATCCACCTTAAAAGAACCGTCAAGAGCTGCAATTTTATGCAGCCATTTTCTGTATTGTACAAGATTGAAATACGGCTTACCGCAGAGAGCATGATTACAGCCTTTTGAACCATCACAGAGAGTCCATTCAATAAGAAGCATACGCTGTTCTTCTTCGCAGTCAATAGATTGCGGCATTTTCAAAACACCGTTTGCCTCTATTTCAAAAGTCCCATGAGCGTATACATCATCACTGTCGGCATCATAAATACGGAATTCTCCCGAATACTGTTTTTTGGAATAATTGCTGATGATTACTTCTGAATCAAAAACCTGCACCAGAACATTCTTCTGAATGCGCTTGATATAATGATACGCAAGTTTTCTGTTAAAATAATAATCAACGACCGCATCGGAGAACTGCGGCCAACAGTCAAGCAAATTCCACCACAATATACCGGTACGTTTGGCACTTGAACGGATAAATTCAATAAAATATTTCAATGCTTCAGCCTGAGTTATCTGACTTGCCAAAATCATATCTTCAATTTGCTCCGGAACTTCACCGAAAAGATATGAAATCTGATCTTTCATACGCTGAATACGCCCGCTCCAGCCTTCATTATAACCGAGAAATGCATTGCTGGCATGATATTTCCACTCATCAGAGTTACTGTCATTTACAGAGTCCGGAGAGATAAATTTTTTGATTGAAGCAAGTGACGGACACCCGAAATAACCGATTTCACTGAAAAAAGAGGCAGGAGTTTTGCTGTAATAATCATCTTTGAAATACATTCCTCCCCACAAATGCTGTTCAGGAACCTGAAAAAGCGGATAATCATTAAGTTCTGCCGCCTGTTTTACTGACTCCTCTGAACACCACGGAGTACTGGGCAGAAACGGTCTGCCGCCGTCATGCAAACGGCAAACTTCAGGCAGAACTTTGCGTGTAAGCACATTATTATTCGGATTATTGGGAGTAGTATAATGCAGAGTGCAGTCACATTCATTATCACCGCACCACAAAACGATTGAAGCATGCTGACGCAGACGGCGCACAGCTTCTGCAGATTCTTTTTCGAGGACTTCACAGAAATCACGGTCATTGGGATAACGGCTGCATGCCATCATAAAATCCCGCCATACCATGATACCCTCCCGGTCACAACGATCATAAAAACTGTCATCTTCAAAAATACCGCCGCCCCAGACCCGCACCATATTGCAGTTCAAATCATTCACCATCTCAAAAAATCCGTCCTGACGTTCATGATCTCTGGAATGCAGACAATCAAAAGGGACATGATTTGTACCAAGAATTTTTACCGGCTGTTTATTGATATAGAACTGAAAATCGGGTTCCGGTGATTTGGTTGCAATCGGCAATGCTTTCAATTTCAATTCACGGATACCGAATTTGAAAGTCTTTTCTGCCAGCAGTTCTCCGGTCGTTTTGCGCCGCAAACGTACAGTGACATCATACAAATTCTGTTCACCGTAATTTCTGGGCCACCAGAGTTTGGGGCTAAATGCTTCAAAATGCATCAATCCCTGCGGTGACCACACCGGATTTTCTGCATGAAATTCTGAATCCTGACACTTGCCGTCAACGGTCATCAGCAAATCGTCAAAAGTATATTCAAGAGTATCGACTTTGAAAGTATAAGTGATTCTGGCTGCACGCTCATCAAGATGATCAAGCTGCATAAAGCCTTCAAACTCAAAAACAGCATGTTCCTGCAGATAAACTTTACGGAAAATACCGCCAAGAGCCATTCTGGGCGCAATATCCCACCCCCAGACATGAGTCGGTTTACGCGCACGGATATTTTCGTAAGCCAGAGGCAGCATGCTGAAAGATTGAGCCAGATACGGATATTTACGGCAGGCATTGGTTGCACTTGCAATATGAACTGCGATGGAATTTTTCCCATTTTTAAGAAGTTTGGAAACCTCAAAACGCTGTGCGACAAGAGCATCTGCACAAGTTCCGGCAAGTTCACCGTTTACAAAAACTGCGGCAAAACAGTCAAGACCTTCAAAGACAAGTTCTGTCGGAACATTTTTGCATTCATATTCAAACTCTCTGGTAAAGCACCATTCAAAGAACTCATATTTCCGCAGTTGTTGCGCATTCATCTGCACATACGGATCAGCGATAATTCCGCCGCGATACAGATCAAGTTCAATATTCCCGGGAACAACCGCATTTACACAAATATCACCATCTGCAAAAATACGGTCCCTCGCTCCTGACTCCGGTCTGCCAGTCAAACGCCAAACGCCGCTCAAATCAAAAATATGCATAAATAAAACTCCTGTTTTATGCCTGAATAGCATAATTAATGTTTCTAATTTAACACCTATTTTCTGAAAATCAAGAATTTGATACAAAAAATAAGGGAATTCAGAAAACAAATCCTGAATTCCCATAACTGTTTTATTTTTTCCTGACTTACTCCAAAAGAATTCTGCGGTAATCCTCAATCTCTTTCAAAGCGAAATCAAGCTGACGCAATTTCCACTCAAGATGCCATTTGTCACAAACGTATTCCATGGATGGTTCCCAGCCGAGACGGGAATCACGCTCCACATAAGGAATTGTATCAATGACATTTTCACGTTCAACTGCGGCAATTTCAATAAGTTTATCAAGCAATGCAGAGGCTTTTACAGGATCAGCGCATGACTTGAGTTCCAAAGTTGTCAAATACCATTTTTTGATATTGATGACAGTTCTGACTGAATTGAAAATATATTTACCGAGAGCGAAAAGACGTTCTGCATTTTCAAGTTTGCGGCTGTCTTTTATCCTGCTGATGACCTTTTCAAACATTTCAAGTCCCCTGCCCCAGAGTTCAAGCAGAGTTGCAAGTTCTTTCAAATCAATCGGATAGCGCATAATACCGGGAGACTGCCCCGCCGCTTCATAAGATTGATAAAGAGTTTTGATAATACCGTTGCCCATCATTGCTTTCGGCGAACACGGGAACGGTATCTCTTTAGCACCAAGCGTGCGGGTGATATTGACCTGAAAGACAAAAGGATATGAAGGTCCGGTACGCAGAGGACCATACTGATCCTCATTGGACGTGGTAATATGAGTCAATGCCTCACTCCACAAATCCCAGACTTTTACAACTTCTGCATCACCGTAATCACGGACTGCCAGCATTTTCAGAAATGCTTCATCATCAACGGCAGACTCCGGAGAATAATAAAGTTTCTTCATCAAATCATTGCAGATATTAGGCCACCAGCCGAAATGGTGTCCTTCATAAAAATAATATGCTTTGTATTCTCTTGCATACTTCTGCAATGTACGCATACGTTTCAACCACAACTGCGGTACCGGAATATAGGGAGCTGCACCCATGTCCCACGAATTACCGCCGGTATTGGAGCATACCCGGATATCAAGACCGTTTTTGCGGACGGCTTCAGCTTCACTTACAAAATACTCTCCCGGCTCAGCGGCAGATGCAGTATAATCCATGACAGAGAATTTCACACCGTCAATGATCTTTTTTTTCTGCATTTCATAAGCGATATTGACAGTCAGACCTTTCGGACATTTGGCGAGAAATTCCTCCCGTTCCTTTTCTCCGAGATAACTCCAGTTGTAAGTCGAAAAAACAATATTCGCATCAGGTTTAACTCTGTGAATTGAATTTACGATTTTGGTCAGCAGCAAGGGATAATCATAACACGGAAACCAGCCCGGACTCGGACGGTTGTCAGGAATGCCGTCAACCACACTTTCCCGGAAACGTTTACCGGTAGTACGCTCATCTTTACTCGGAAATTCAAGAGATTCTCCCACCAGACTGATACCTGCCGCTTTCGGATAAGTGCGGAAAAGTCTGCCGTAAATTCCGTCAATCACCTTGTCTGCATTTTCATCTTCGGGATGAATGAAACAACGCATGTAATTATACAGAATCGTATCCAATCCGTAAGATTCAGCACGTTCTATCAGTTCAGTAATGTTGCAATACTCATGCTTGGCGTTTTCATCAATGTCACGGACGAAAACATCAATGGCTGTATAACCTGCATGCAGTATCGCATTCAACTGCCAGTCAGGAAAATCATCAATGGCGCATCCGGAATGAATAATACGCATTTTCAGCAGAGGTTCATAACGCTTTTTCTGAATTTTAAGATAAGGCCCTTCGACAAGATTCATAGCATCTTCAAGAGCGATACCGGCCCGCAAAACACCTTTAAGGTCATCACCGGTCACAACGATTTTATCTGCTGCAACCTCAATTTCATAAGCTCCCGGCTTTACTTTCGTATTTGAATTGACAAAAACGATACACTTATCCTGAATTTTCGGAGTCAACCGGAGAGAAAGTCCGAGACTTACAAAAAGATAATCCTGCAAATCATCGGCGGCCCGCTTTATCTCATTTGAACTTTCACTGCCGCAATAAATGCTCCACGATTCATCGAGCATGATCTCATCCGCTCCCGCCGCCCGGAACACAGTGCGCCGGTCAGGTTTATGTATCTGACGGAAACGTTTCAGAAAGTCATAATTTTTTTCAATATTCAACATTGCCAACCTCAATCATTTACTGTAAATGTATATTTCCCGGAACCGGAAACATATTCTGAAGTACCCGGCACACGGAAAGTTGCCGTTACATTCGCAGGAATTGTGACATTATAAGTCACTTTGCCGTTATCCCGTTTCCATGCAGTTTTTATCTCGCCGTAAGGAGAAACATAACTTGCTTCAACAAAATTGAGATTTTTGCAGAAATACGGTTCAATTATAACCTTGCGGAATCCCGTTGCACTCAAATCCTGCTTGATACCGCCGAAATTGGCGTAAAAACATGATGCAACCGACCCGTAAGCATAATGATTGAATGAATTCATCGGCTGTCCGAGAATGCCGTTTTCAATAGTGTAGCCATCCCAGCGTTCCCAAATCGAAGTCGCCCCCTGCAAAACCGGATAAAGCCATGACGGAAATTCCCGCTGGAAAAGAAGTTTTTCCGCAATATCATTCCTGCCGTAACGGAAAAGTACCGGCAAAAGGAACGGAGTACCGAGAAAACCGGTTGAAAGACGGTTGCCGTTTTTCTCTATATTGCTGACGAGCTGTGCAAGCACTGCATTTTCCATTTCAGCAGGACAAAGTTTGAATTCAAGAGTAAGCAATGCGGCAGTCTGACTTTTTTCCACCAGTTCGCCGTTGACAATGAATTTATCATTGTATGCCTTGACAATACGGCGGTGAATTTCTCTGAATTCTGCGACATCTTCATCTTTGCCGAGGATTTCAGCAATTTTTATCATCAAATCAGTGCCGTATGCAAAAAATGCGGTGGAAATAAGTGCTTCACTGGTCGCATCCTGATGATTCAGCCAGTCGCGCCAGACACAACTGCAGCGGATATAATTATCAGAATTTTCCTCCTGAAATAATATCCAGTGTTTCATATTCTCATAATGGTCGGCAAGAATCTTTTTGTCATTATATTTACAATACATGATATAAGGACAGATTATAGCAGCTTCAGCCCACGCATTGTGACCTTTGTAATACTCTGTACCGAACCACTCCGCATCAAGATGATTGACCGCAAAAAACGGCGCATACTGCGGATATTCCCCATAACTTGTACGACTCAAATTTACATCAGCAATGTACTTGCTGAAAAATCCCGCCACATCAAAATTATATGAAGCTGTATCAGCAAAAATCCATGCATCCCCCAGCCAGCCCAGACGTTCATCACGCTGCGGACAATCTGTCGGAACATCAAGATAATTGCTCTTGTTGCTCCACAACTGATTCAAATAAAGACGGTTTATAAGCTCATCCGAACACTTGAAATCACCGGTACGCTCCATATTGCTGTACATGACTTTTACAACAATATCCTCCGCCTTGCAATCTTTGGGCAGATTGGTTATCTGCAAATAACGGAAGCCGAAGAAAGTGAACAAAGGCTCATATTCAAATGTTTCACCATTGCCGACAAGCTGAATCGCCGCCCTTGCTGAACGCAGATTATTGAGGAAAAGCGACCCGTCATCTTTCAAAATCTCGCCGTGGCGGATCGTAATACTTTCATCTTTTTTAAGTTTTATGGAAAGTTTGATTCTGCCTACAGTATTCTGACCGAAGTCAATAATTGTCAAACGGTATGGATCGGGAATATTAGGTTCACGCACCCACAAAGCCGGATCAATATCCGTGACCTTGACAACTTTCAATTCCTCCATGCACCGGACAGGCGGAGCGGCACTGCCTACAACAGAGATACGGCGGTTTTTATTTAAACAACAGCTCCAGCCGCAATCATCATATTCTGCAGAATCCCAATTCCCCATATTGAAATTGGCATCGTATTTCTCTCCGTCATAAATATCAGAGAAACGGACAGGACCGCCGATGGAACATTTCCATGTCTTATCAGAAGCAATACATTCCGTCGTTCCATCAGTATAAACAATATGCAATTCACCCATGAAAACCGGATGAGTTCCATAACTCGGATGATCCGCATTGCGGCGGCGGCTGATCGTACCGCTGTACCAGCCTTCCCCAAGTTTTACGCCGATAGCATTTCTCCCCTGCTGCAAAAGATGAGTGACATCATAAGTCTGATGCTGTACACGAAAAAAATAATCCGTCCACCCCGGAGTCATGCAGTCTTCAGTGACTTTTTTCCCATTGATGCTGCACTCATAAACACCGAGAGCTGTAGAATAAAGTCTGGCACTTGCAATCTCTTTATTGAGTTCAAAACCGTTGCGGATATAGTTGACAGGCTGTTTGACATCGCCATTGTGAATACCGGCGATCCACAAACCTTTCCAGCGTTTGCGCAACATTCCGGTTTCAAAAAAAGCTCTGTCAGATTCATAAACTCTGCCATTGGCGGTCACTGCGACCTGCCATTCATAACGGGTCTGCGCCCGGAGTCTCGGACAACCACCAATATTAAGAGATTCCGGAGATTCAACTTCTCCCGAATCCCAGATACATTCATTTTTTTCAAAAAGTCTGATTCTGTATGACTGCTGAATGAAATTCTGCAAATCACTTTCTGTTCTCCATGAAAAACGGGGTCTGTCAACACCGATTCCAAGCGGAGAATCAAGATTTTCTACTTTCAACGCACAAACTTCTGTCATTTTATGCATCCTCTCCGAAAAGGACTTTTCTTACATCAATCGCAGTTTCACGCAAAGCATCTGCTCCGAATTCAGCAGTTGCATCATGGGCAGTTCTGGTAAACCACAAAGCATCATCTATCTTGCTCATATCAACTGTTTCCGGATGCATGGCGAGCATTTCGCTGGTTTCAAGAATACCTGCATGATCGCCCTTGAAACGTTTTTTGGTACATTCACGGGTGCGGACAGGGTGAACCTGAATATATGCGAAAGGATTTTCACCGCCGGTGTAATAAGAAGCATTTGCCTCTTTGCCCCACCAGCCTTTGCCGTGTTTGTCATCGAGAAATTCAAAAATCACCTTGCGTCCGGCAAAACGGAATGCAAGGTCAGTCGGCATTCCCTGAACAAATTCCTCTGTCTGATGAGCAATAAAACAATGAATATTACGGAAACCTACAGTCAGCAGTCCGCGGAAAATATCTTCCGCAACCGGAATGATTTTTTCGGGACTGACACTGACAGTACCATTATTTTCAGGAGTTGCAACAGCAAAAGTTGCAGTTCCGTAATAAAACGGAGGCAGGACAACAACATCATTCGGACGTTCCTGCTCAACGGTGTCAATAACTTTTTCTGCAACGAAAAAGTCGACCCCCACAGGCAGATGTTCAGCATGATATTCAATAACGCCGATCGGCAGAACAACCGGGATTCTGCGTTTGATAGCGTCACGGATTTGAGTGGGATTCATGTAGAGATACTTCATTTTTCATTCCTTTATAAATTTTGCCAGCCTTTGATACGGCAGCTTTTTCCTTTGAAAATTATTTTGATATTATTTTTACCGATCAAACTCCGGGTGAATTTGACGGGAATATTCTGATAATCGAGATAACGGCCGCCTTTTACAAGTACGCCTTCACCGATTTTCTCATTATTAGCCATGACAGTAAATATACCGCCTTCTTCGGACTTGTCAAATGCGGCAATAATGTTTATGCCATTACATTTTTCTTTGAAGTCAATTCCGCTGAAGTTCAGTTCTGCACCATCATAAGCAATGAGAGAAATATCTTTGTCATTGCCGTTGGCAAAATAACGGCGGAAACAATTACTGTAGGAAGCGGCATTTTTTATCAATACACGCTGTTTGGGAGCGGCAGCAAAAGTTGCAGGAACTTTCTGTTTCTCAAGTTTTTTGATATTGAGAGTTATACCTTCATCAAATTTCGACGTCTTATGGAAAATTGCAGCAATTCTGTCTGCTTCCGGTTGATTATCCCGGTCAGAAAGCAGCCATGCTTCAACAGCATAAGGCGCAAGATTTACTTCCTGGACAGATTTTACACTTACAGCTTTTGCGGATGTCTGCCGGATTACTTTGAAATTTTTTGCCGCAAACGGAAGTTTTACAACTGCTCTCTGCGGAGTATCAACAGTATTGATAAAAAGGACAAGGATTCTTCCGTCATTCAAACGCCATACACTGTGTTTGACTTTGTCAGAAGCGACACGCCAGCCGCTGCCCTGCGTATTGCCCCATTCAGAAACTATTTTGCCCGGATCAACTGTAAATTCCAGCGGAGCCATACGTTCAGCACCATTAAAATATTCCAATAATGCACGGCGTATCCATGCCATTGTTTTGAAATACTTGCGGAAAGGCGTTGCCGCCTCCAAATCTTCCAGAGTTATCCAGCCAAGCTGTTCGCCATTGACTGTTTGCTGTGCAGTTTTGGCAAAATTTGACTCCCAATCTCCGGGATACTGATGATTGAAAAGTCTGCCGGTGTACTGAATACGACCACAGTAAATAGATTGGAAAAGCGGGATCGCATCCGGTTCAACCCAGCGCCATGCAGTATATCCGTCAATCATTTTAAGATAAGGATCACTGGCATCTTCGCCGGTATGAACGAGGTCAGGATACTGTTTTTTCAATTCATCATAAACAAGTTTATACATCTCTCTGTAGCCTTTTACCCAGAAACCGGGATCATTGGCGAGATGTCCGTGTTTGGTATCAAAGCACATCGCGGCATGCCCGCATGGAAGCTGATCATGATAAATACCGTTGAAATTCTGTTTGGCAATATTGGAACAGATACGGAAATATTCTTTCTGCCAATCTTTGCTGAATGGACACATGACAAGACATTTTTTACCGTAAGTTTCAATATAAAGCTCATTTTTTGCATTTTTGACAGCCATAGCTTTTACATTATCATCCCAGCCGAACTGACCGCCGTCCGGACGTTCTTCGCTGTAAAGACGCGGATCATTGTAGGGTGAAACCTTCAATCCTGCCGTCTGCAAAGTTTTTACTCTTTTGGCAGCGACATCTGTGGTCAAATCAAAATGCGGCCAGAAACGGCGTGCAGTAGTTCCAACATAATGAACTCCGAATTCCTGCTCAAAATATTTACGCAAATAAAGCATTGAATCAATATTTCTGGTTGGAAAAACTCCGGCAAGAATCCAAATGGAATTATTTCTCATCCATTCAGGAGTTGAGGTACGGGGCAGATCTTTGATCCACCAGAAAGATTTTTCAGCAAGAAATTTTTTATAAATCTGACCGGCTTCAAACCATGAACCTTTGTACAGGCGGATCGCAACATTGCCGTTGAAAGAAAATTTGCTTCTGCTGCCGGGTGCAGGATAAGGACATTGAGTTTTCCATACTGTAAAATATTGTTTACTGCGGCCGAAAAGTGAAGTGATCCTCGGAGTTGCATCAGGATCTTCAACACCGATATAAACACCATCTTTAAGATCATTGGTATAAGCCTGAAACTGCATGGAGTTCTGCGCACATGGATAATCCCGATCATTACTGTAAGTATTGATCGGATCAACAATAAACTTACCTGACATGTAAGGAGTAACAAGATAATCTTTACAGTTTTTACCGGCTTTGGATGCAAATGCCCACTGCGGGAAACGGCATTCCTGAAGTTTTACATTTTCAGCAGCTTCAGCATCGAAACTCATCTCAAAACCGCTGTCGGAAAAAACAGCTTTACTGCGGGCGGTGAGAGCCGGAGACTGCCAGACAATATCAAATGTATATCTGCCATCTTTTTTCTGCAGATTGGAGGTGTGTACTTTTACACCTTTTGAATAATCATTAAGTTCGAGATTACGCTCTTTTCCCTGATCGTAACGGAAATTCCAACTATTTGAGCGTACGCCGAAAACACCTTTTTTGCTGATATTTGAATAAATATCAATTATCGGGAATGCGCTGTTGCCCTCCCCTTTGACAATAAACAGAATTCCATTGGCAGTTTCAAGAGCGGCAAAATCGGATTGAGCTTTATTGAATGCCTCAACGACATTATTTTTCCGGCAAACTTTCATAAAATCATTAACTGCATTTGCAACTTTATTTTCAGCAACGCCGGTTTTGGCACTTTTGCGAAGAGAAGCAGCAATAAATTTTGCCTTATCACTCTTTGCGGCTTTATCGGCGGCATTGAGTTTTGAATTGAGCTTTTTGCTTATATCAACGATACCGGGAGTGACGATTTTTACTCTTTTGCTGCTTTTTGCCGCCTTTTCGATTTCAGCCGGAGAGAGTGCGCGTTCATAAAGAGCGAAAGATTCAACCTCTCCATCGAAATGATCGTTTTTATTCATCGTATTGATCATGGCATAAGAGTTATTTTCCGGCATAAGTTCATTACACTGCACAAATTTGCCAAGAACACGTTCCCCGTTCACATACAGTTCAAGCTGAAAGCCGTAAACGGACTGTTCCTTGTTGTCGATTCTGCGGGCGACTGCGGCATAATGTACAAAGTCATTGCTTGTGATCGGAGTTCCGCCCAACAAGGCAATGCTCCATCTGCCGCCGGTGCAGAGTGAAAAATTATATCTGCCGCCGGTCATACCGAAAATATAATTGCCGCTTTTATAAGAAAGGAAACGGAACTTTTTGGGATCTTTGGCAACATTATTGAGCCTGCAGACCATCATCAGCGTTCCACCATTTTTGAAACTGAAATTATTTGAACCTGGAACACCGGCATAACTGCGGCTTTTCGGAAAAGTCAGAAGTCCGTCTTTAACTGCCGCCTGATTTCTGAGGTCAAGCCCTTTGCCGGACTTGGAGAAATCATATACAATATCAGCGGCATAACTGCAAAATACAAACAGAGCAGCAAACAGAGTAAAGAGTATTTTTTTCATTTTTATTTCCATTCAGAGTATCAGCGTACCCAGCTGAGAGGTTTGAAATTTTTACAGTCACGATAGGGAATTTCTTCAGCAAAGGCAATATGACCGTCCTGATAAACGATATTTCCTGCGCCGTCGCCGTGGCGGTCGGTGACATCACTCGGAGTGGCAGTTACAGCAAATTTTACGGCTTCGGTCATACGGATAAGACGTGCGGGCTGATTGATTTTGGCACGGACAGCATTTTTGTCAGTATCGTTGGTAATTTTTTTATGAACATGATAGTTCAAAGCATAATCGTAAGCAGTTGCTGAACCGGCAACAGGATGCGGATAATTTATTGAGCCGCCATTGGTACGCTGACGGGTTTCGGCGGGACATTCAAAATTTTTAGGTTGCATGCCGTTTTTATCCCAGAAAGCCTTACTGCCGCCGAAATATTTGCCGGCAACAAGCTGTGCGCCCCAGAGTTTTCCTTTTTTATTGGCAGACATCAGGGTACCGCCATTGTCATTTTCAAATTTTGTAGTCTTTTCTTCAATGCCTTTCATTACTCCGGCGCAGGCAATAACTTTTGCATCATTTTTCATATCGGCAACAGTTGCACCGATAAGAGACATGACGATTGCAGTACCGCCGAGGACGACGCCGAGTTCAACGAGAGTGAAGAGATTTTTTTTCATGATTTACTCCTTTTGTTTGTTTTATTGAAAAAATTTATTTGAAATTACAGTGCTGAAAACCGAACGGGCATCCTCCCATATCAGTTGCAAATTTCCGTCACCGTCAAAATATCCGTCAGGATAATTCAAATTACGCTTGTTATCTGCTGCAATAAGAAGTTTTTTGCTCCAATTTATGCCGTCGCCGAGCCAGAGTTCCAAACGGCTGCGGCGGGGGATTGACGGATTATGAACGAGCGCAATTCTGCCGTCAGGTGCTTTTAGAAGCAGTATTTTAGCAGACGGATTGGGAATATCAGTTGCTTCTGCTTCGCTCCATGTCATGCCGTTGTCATTTGAAAATGAACGGAAAAGCACCAGACTGTCCCATGAACGCATGAGCATCATTATCCTGCCGTCGGCAAGATCAATGATACGGCACTCATTAAGGTGCGGCTCTTGAGCAGGAACTGCGGCACTTTCTTTAAAAGTCCTGCCGTCATCATCAGACAACATAACACGGCATCTGAAATTGAAATTTGTTTTTGCCCATTTTATTATATCGCTTTTGTCATTTGAAACATTACCGCTTTTTTCAGAAAAAGCAACCGGAATCAGCCAGCGTTTATTACAAATGACCGGAGTTCCGGTCCAATAATTATTTATCCCGTTATTGAAAGCTTCAGGTGCGCTCCAAGTCATACCGCCGTCAAAACTTACTGTACGGCGGTTTTCAAGACGGGTCATCCATTCATTATCGTGATGAAATTGAAAAAAAGCATGTATCTCATTTTCACGGGGAGAAAAAAGTGCTGTTGTAAAAATACCTGCTCCCGGATGAATAAACTTTGCATAACGTTTGACTTGGCCATCGGGAAAGATTTTTGCCAGCTGAGTATAATTCAAAGGATGCGGTTCCCCCTGTCCTCCGGTCGTATAAGTCAGGATATCTCCGCAAATCAAGGCTTCCCGCAGAAAATGTTCCGGCGCGCAATTTATTAACTTTTCAACTTTTAATTCAGGATTGAATTCCGCCATTTCAATACTCCATTTTAAATATTGCCGCATCCTTGTAGGGCATATCAACAACAATATAATTTTTGCCTTTTTCAAGAATTTTCTGACCGGTAAGGCATTTCAAATTTTTGACACCATTTGGGAAGAAAATTTTTCTTGGTCCCGCTTTGACCATAGCCCCGATTTCCAGCAATCCGCCGCCCATGATGCACAAATCATTCTGCTCCTGAACGGTCTGAATACCAACCTTACGGGCAAACTCACGGATAATATCAGGGGAAAGAGAGCCAGGCTGACCGAGATAAACTTCAGTATGTGACGGATATTTTTTCATTGCCATACCGACATGATTTGTTCCGAGATATTTGGCAAGCGCAACTGCCTTGCTGTCTTTGACGATCCAGGCATTTTCCGGGAAACCACCGGCATAAAAAGCCGGTTCCCAGAGAAGTTTGCCATTGCGAATATCCACAAGAGGCTTATTAAGTTTTTCAATTTTGCCGACATTGAATCCGGTTATTTTGCGGACTGTTTCAACCTTTCCTTCCGGCAGATAACCGGCACGTCCGCCCCAGATGATGATACGGTTGCTGTTGCCGTAAAGTTTACGGATTTTCGCCGCATCGTCAACACTCATAGTGCTTGCATCCTGAAACAACAGAATTTTCGGAGCTTTGAATTCCGGGTGGAAAACATCTGACGGTACATAATAATCACATCTTACACCGCTGCGCCACAATGCATATTCCGTACTTTCCCGATAGTGCAGACGGGTAAAAAATGCAGATACATCACCAGTCGCATTATAATATGAACTGTTTTCATCACAGAATGCGGCAATACGGTTGTCGTCAAGTTCCCTGCCTTCAGCATTACGGGTTATGTCTACAACTCTTGCCCATGAATTTACAGCTTCATCGGTATTGTACCACAAAGGCTGCATAATATAGGCATGCAAACCGCCGCCCCAGCTGTAACAATATGAACCGTAAAGAGCAAGAAAATTCCGGAAAGTATCTTTGTTGTGAGTTGCCTGATAATTTCTTGACCGGTTGTTGATTCCGAGCGGACCGCTTTCGGGGTTGCGTATATCCATTTCACCGATCATGAGTTTTTTATGCAGAACCATTGACCCGTTGTAAGCCTTCATGCCTGACGGATGATCACAATCATCCCGGTAACGGTTATATCCGGGAAGAGAAATCATGAAATCCGGAGCTTTTTCATTAAGAAGTTCAGTTATTTTATAACGGCCGAATCCAGGTTGTCCGGTAAGAGCCATAGCATTTTCATAACCTCCGACAAGAACGCGCGGCATGGCATTTTTGACTGCATTATACATTGATTGGCGTAGTTTGTAGCTTTCATTTGTACTCCATCTCCAGTAATCAGAGACAATAGAATCTCCGAATTTCGGAGTCATTGTTTTATTTATGACAACAGGGTCGGGCATTTCTGCACTTGCCCAGTTTTTGCGGCCCTGTGATTTCAGAAAGCTGCGGTAGGAGTCAATCGCAACTTTTGAATAATCCGGGAACGGTGGGAAACGGAACTGCCCGTCATCACCGCCGGTAACATAAATACCAGCCACAACTTTGGCGGCATCGGTCTTTTCAAATTCAGTCAGGGCTTTTTTGATAATTGCCGCTATATCCTGCTGATATTTGACTGAAGAAGTCGAGGGATACCATGACTGAATCGGATGTGTCGGAAACTCTTTGGAATAAAGTCCTCTGACACCGAAATTATTAATAACGGCGTACTCCCCTTTGGCATTGGTCATTATCTGATCTTTATTTGCCAGCAGCCATGACTTGGTTGGATTGATACTCAAACATATAAAGACATAAGCATCCGGAGCAAATTTGATAATGCGTTTGACCGCTTTTTCAATCGAACTTATATCAACAGTACCATCCTCCTGCCATATTTGTTCTGATTCAACATTCTCCGGACGGCGGCCTAACGTGGCGGTGGTCAGGAAGAAGTTGAAACCGGCTTTTTTGAAACCGTCTATCCATTTGTAATCTCCGGCAAGCGGCTGAGCCAGAATATGAACCGGAGTTTTTTTGCCGTTTATAAAAAGTTCAACTCTGTCACCGATACGGCGGAGTTCAGGCTTTACTTTTTCACGTTTGGCAAGAACTGCATCAACTTCTTTTTCAGTAAGTTTTGAAATTTTGTGTATTTTCTGTTTTCCGTAAGGTTCACGAAACCACGGGAGTTTAGCCGGGGCTACCTTGCGGAAAACTGCATTATTCAGAACGAAAGTAAAAGGATTACCGGCAAAATCAATTTTCAAACGGACTTTGACTGCCTTCAGCGGAACCTGATAATAATTAAAATAGCTGATTTTTTCATTTATGCCTGCCTCTGTACCGAATTCGGAAACAAGCATGGGCATATAAGATACCATATTTTTAGGACTGTTGACAAGTTTTGCATCAATGGGGGCCTGACTTATAACTTTGCCGTCAGCGTTGAGAAACTGCAAGTAAAACTTGATAATTGAGCCGTACTGCCAACTTTTTTTCGTCCATGAGAAATCACCTTTAATATACTCATTTTCAACGACATCCCATGTCACATTTGATATACTGCTTACACCGAAAGCGGAATTTTCCTTTCTCCGCCATGAAAAATTCACACCGTCTTTTCCATTTTCAATTTTCAAGCGCGGTGCAGACCTCCACTGTCCACTCAAAAGTATATCATTTGAAGGTGTAATATAAGGAAATTTTTTCGGATCACCGTCAAATTCAGGGTCAAGCACCAGCGGCATACAGCAGCCGACAGCAATATCATCTATCAACACCTGAAAACTTTCATAAAAAATTATCTTGTCTGCATTGACTGGAGCAGTATCGAGAGCTGCGCGTTTCTGACGGTCAACATAAATATCAGTTCTGCCGTCTTTCCATACAAGCTGAATATGTTTATAATGATGAGCGTGCCAATCAGCAGCATCGACATAAACGGATTTATCATTGACAGTGAATTTTATTTTTTTATTTTCATAAACAACTTTTACCACCTCTTTATTTTTGAACAGCAGACCGCCGATAGCATAAGAATCAGTTTTGCCGTTGAAATAAGGGCGGGCATAGAAATCAAAATAACCGTTTACCGGAAATTTTTTCAGACGGGGAACGTAATTCCCCGTCGGAATTTTTACTGACGGAGCGGCTTCGGCATGAAAATCAGCAGCATTCTCCTTTGCCATAACCAATGCACGATCAGCACGTTGAGTCCAGCCGAAACCTGCAACTGTATGTTTTACCGGATTGCGGTTGTCAAAAGTACTGCGGAAAATATATTCATGTGCAGAACAACAGAATACCAATCCAATAAACAACAATACTGTCAGTAAAAATCTCATAATAACCTCTTATCAACTATTCATACTTCAAAAATATTACTGTTCATTATATCCCCAGATGTCTTTTTTGGCTTCAGCATCACTGCTGTAAAGTGAAGCATATTTCAATTTCTGCACAAATGAAACATGCCCGTCAGCAAACATTACATTGGCATTCTGAACACCATGACGGTTGGTCAACTCAATACCGACTCTGGTTGTCCAATCAGTTCTGGAATATGCGGCATAATGTACGGCATCAAAGATAAAAACTTTGGAAGAAGGATTAGTGACTTTGAAAGTTTTTCTCGCCTCTGAAGAACCGGGGGTGAATTTCACACACATGCCGTTATTGATGCTGTAATCGTATGAAGCTGCACTGTTTTTTTTAGGCAAATTAGTAGTTGTTCCGCGATTTCTCTGCTCTGACGGACATGCAAATGCTTTCGGAAAGAACTTCTGTATAATATCAGTTGTACTGCCGGTAAAGCCGACACTGTCCCAATAACCTGCCTCAATAAGAGTCTGTCCCCAGATTATATTTGACGAATATCCGAAAGAGAGCGGCAGCAGAATATCATCATGGTCAGTAGAATAAAAATTAACAATGGTACTGATTGTTTTCAACTGATTCATGCATGTCACCTGACGGGCTTTATCCCTGGCTTTGTTCAATGCAGGCAACAGCATTCCGGCAAGAATTGCAATGATAGCGATCACCACCAGCAATTCGATGAGAGTGAAGCAACTTCCGATAGATAACATTATAGGAAGTTCACAAGCATAAAAGAACTTACCTGCAAACAGAAAGGGAAAAAAAATGAACACACAAAAACACAACAGAATGTTATTTATGTCATGTTGTTCAGGAAGAAAATATCTGCAAAATCTATCCATTTCCAACAATCCGATTACAATTTTTCACAAATAAAAATACTGTGATGAAACTTTCATATCTGATTAATTATACCTTCTGACATAACATATTATCAATGCGATTCGTTATATCCCCAGATACCTCTGCTTGCCTCATAAGTAGTCCCGTACAAAGAAGGATATTTCAACTTTAAAACATATTCAACATGACCGTCTGCAAACATAACGTTGGCATTCTGTACGCCGTGACGGTTCGTAAAATTTGTATCAAGCAAAGTTGTCCAGTCGGTTTTGCTGTATGCGGCATAATGTAAGGCATCAAAGAAAAATACTCTTGAAGAAGGATTGGTAATCTTGAAAGTTTTTCTTGCTTCAGATCCGAGAGTATATTTCGGACACATGTTATTGTTGATACTGTAATCATAAGTTTCAGCACGCTGCATATTGGAATAATTACCATTGGTACCGCGATTTCTTTTTTCAGCCGGACAGGAGAACGCTTTCGGAAACAATTTCTGAATCATATCAGTTGTCGATCCCTGAAAGCCCACACTATCCCAATATCCTGCAGCAACAAGAGTTTTTCCCCATATTACCGCACTGCCGGAAACATACTCAAAAGACATCGGCATCAGAATATCTTCATGGTCGGTTGAATAGAAATTAACAATAGTTGCAATCGTTTTCAACTGATTCATACATGAAGCCTGACGGGCTTTGTCACGGGCTTTGTTCAATGCAGGCAACAGCATTCCGGCAAGAATTGCAATAATTGCAATTACAACCAGCAATTCGATGAGAGTGAATGATTTTTTCATATTTTTTCCTTTCTGTTAAGGGTTAAAATTCTCAAGATTCTCAAGACTTACTTTCTTTTTGCAAAAAGAAAGTAACAAAGAAAAACTTTTCTCCTTTCAAATTCTTCCGTTGTTTGAAGCCCGATGCAGTTACGGCGCCATCTGCGATTATTTACAATATTTTCGCAGACGGCTTACCCTTCGCCG
>JAFVPG010000142.1 GCA_017505415.1 Lentisphaeria bacterium
CTCCTCTTGAGGCAGATCACTCACAAAACGAGTCACCGCTGTAACATCATCTTCTTTATCTGCTGAAAAAGAATTTTCCTGGGGCAAATCACTTACAAATCGAGTAGCGGCAGTAACATCTTCTTCCACTTCGCTGGTCAAGGTATTGTCTTGCGGCAAGTCGCCGATAAATCGAGTAGCTGCGGTAGCATCTTCCTCAATAGATCCAGTCAAAGTTTTTTCTTTAAGAATCTCTTCTCCAAGAAAAATTTTTTCATTTTCAAGATTTTCATCAGAGGTTTGTTCTATAACCTGTTTCTTATCGGTTGTTGTACTCGAAGCTGTTTCTGTCACTTCACCGATATTGTCATTAGAAGAAGAAAATACTGAAGAATTCGGTTGTTCTTCAGGTAGTGGCTCAATAACTGTATCATGTACAGGATCATTTTCTCCTACAAGAAGCATCTCTTTTTCTATAGCCAGAGAATCTTCTGATTGTTTCTCCAAAATTAATTTACACTTTGCCCCCAAGGTGATAATATCTCCTGCGACCAAATCAACAGATTCAGTAACTTTACTGTTATTCACTCTTGTTCCAAAACGGCTCAGGTTTTCAAGTTTTACTTGCAACCCGTTAGAATGGAGGATGCATTGTTTTCCGGATATATCATCCAATAAAATCCGGATTGTTGCCGATCGTGATCTGCCAAGCAGATTCTTGCCTGACTGCAATTCATAAATCGTACCAAAATCTTTGTCAGAAATATTTTTAAGCTGGTAACTCATTTTGACGTGACTCCCGGGTTGAATTTACCATTTGAGAAATGAAAAGATTGGAGAATCTTTCATTTTTATTAAAATTGGCGTAAAAATGATGATAAACATAGAGGGAAAAATGAAAATCACCATTGGAACAATCATTTTAGAAGGTGCTTTAGCGGCCTCCTGTTCCGCTAAAGTAGAACGAAGTCGGCGGATTTCGACAGCTTGTACTCTCATTACTTCAACGATTGAAACACCGGTTTCAATACCATGTAAAATAGCAAAAATAAATCTGCTGAATTCTTTTACGCAAATTCTCTTTTCCATATCACGCAAAGCTTCAGCTCTGGATTTGCCCAATTGAACCTCTTTGAGGTAGGACATAAATTCATCTTTAAGAACAACATGATCTTTGTTTTTTATTTCTGAAAGATGAGCGACTGAAGCATTAAAATCCAAACCTGCATTCATAGAAGATGATATGATATCTATAATGAAAGGGAGATCCCTTAAAATTTCTTCGGAACGTTTCTGGGCAATTTGCCAAATATTGAAGAATGGAATAATTGCACCAATAACAATAAAAATAGTCCCCAGAAGAAGTTTTAACGGCAAAGCCATTTTTAACATAAACAACACTGTACCGCCAATGATGCCAAAAATAAGAGCTAATACGATTGCAGCTCCATAAACATCCTGAACTTGAAGTGAAAGAGCTGATTGGCGGAGCATCTTTTCCATTTTTAATTTATTTTTCGAAGAACTTTTTACCAGCATGGAACCAATTTCCAAAGAAAAAAAGGTGATAGCTCCCTGAAACATATAAAAGTAAATCGGCAGATTCTTGTATTGAGATAAGTTTCTGTTTTTACTCAATGTACTGACAAAAATTATCAGGCTGAATACTGCTCCAAATATCAAAGCGTATGTAATCAAGTATTCCGTAGTCATATTTATCTCCATTAGAATTTGACGGTTACAACCCGTTTGATAATGATAAAACCGATAATTTCCCAAAAACAAACAAATGCCATTGCACACCATCCTATCGGGTGAACAAGCATGGGATATACGAAATCAGGCTTGACAGCATAAAGAATCAACAGGGCTGCCAATGGAGAAAGAGAAATTGCCAATGCTTCAAATTTTGATTGAGCAACCATCGTTTTGACCTTATCTTGAAATTCTCCGCGTTGACGAATTGTTGCAACAACATGTTCAAGTACATCAACCATACTGCCACCGGTCTTCATACATACTGAAATCGTAAGAGCAAACAACTGCAAATTTTCACTGTCATTGCGTTGAGTCATATTGTTGATAGCGATCGGTAACTCCAATCCCAAACGATGTTCTTTCAACATAAGAGAAAATTCGTCATAGATAGTTCCGGAAGTATTTTCAAGAGCAGCTTCAATCGCTCCTGTCAGAGATAAACCTGCTTTCAAACTGTTCAGGATCAAAACAGTAAAATCAAGCATGCCGTCATCAAAATCCCTTAAGCCTTTTACCGCTATTTTCTTGTTGATTATTGCGGGAAGCCTGTATACTGCTGCACAGAGCAACAACGCGACCGGTAAATATATATACCAGGAAAAATCCATACACCAGCCGGCAGCAACAATCAGAGCAAAAATACAAATACCAAGAGAAAATCCGGCTTGAATATTACGTTTTCGAATCAGAATTTGTTTTTCGTCATAAGAAGAATTGTTTAAGGTAGCCAAATAAGAAGAATGTGCAGAAAACAATGGTATCAACACCAATGCTCCGATAAAAGCAGCAAAGAAAACAATTCCTAAAACAAAATATTGATTTGTCATATTTTTTCTCCTTTGGCAAAGAGGCTCATATCTATATCAAGGACACCCCGTTCCCGCAATGCAGAAACAAATTTTGGGATGTGCCCTGTTGCTTCAAAATGTCCATAAAATTTTCCGCTCTCATCAACACCTTCCTGCTTCCAGACAAAGATATCCTGCATCAGGATGGTATTGCCTTCCCGTCCTGTGATTTCAGTAACTTGTGTAATTTTTCTTGAGCCATCGCCCAAGCGGCTTTGTTGCACAACAAAGTTGATGGCAGAAGCAACCTGTTCCCTGATAGAGGAGACAGGCAATTCAACACCCGCCATGAGAACCATATTCTCCAAACGGCTCAAAGAGTCACGGGGGCTGTTTGCGTGTACCGTTGTTAAGGCTCCATCGTGTCCTGTATTCATTGCCTGCAACATATCAAGAGCTTCACCGGAACGACATTCTCCGATAATGATCCGGTCCGGTCTCATACGCAAAGCATTAACCAGAAGGTCTCTGATAGAAACCTTACCTTTCCCTTCAATGTTGGCTGTTCTGGACTCAAGCCGGGCAAGATTCCGGTGAGTTAGCTTCAATTCGGCAGAGTCTTCAATCGTCACCAGACGTTCATCCAAAGGAATGAACTGGCTTAATACATTCAACAAAGTTGTTTTTCCGGAACCTGTACCTCCGGAAATAATGATATTCTGCTTATATTTTACTGCAAATGACAAAAATTGGGCCATTTCATCAGTTAAAGAACCATAATCAATAAGATCCTCTGTTGTCAATTTGTTTTTGGCAAACTTCCGGATCGTGACCAACGCACCATCAATAGCCAATGGAGGTATGATCGCATTCACTCGGGACCCATCGGGTAAACGGGCGTCCACCATGGGACTAGCTTCATCAATATGTCTACCCAGAGGTTCAACAATTCGTTGGATGACTGATAAAAGATGTTGATCATTAAAGAAACGAATCCCTGTTTCAAACAGTTTACCTTCATGCTCAACAAAAATCAAATCAGGACCATTAATCATTACTTCTGTAATATCATCTGCCCGGAGTAAAGGAGAAATCGGTCCATAGTTGATCAATTCATCAACAATTCCCTCCTTGAAAATTTCCGGGGAAATATTGCGGGGAATTTCATGCCAGAATTCACGCATCACCCGCGTAAGAACACGATCCAAGCGTACTCTGGTTTCAGCTTTAGCCAAATCCCGTACATGGATCGCAGGCAGGTTCATCTCGCTTAAAATCTTTTCGTGAATACGTTTTTTCAGCTTCATCATCTCATCTGTATACAAAAGATTGACTGATTTGTACTCACTTTGGAAACGTCCCTGATTAAAGAAAGCCCCCCGGAATTTCTGAATGTCAGAAATCATTACTGTTTGTTCAGATTCATCCGGGGATTCTTCCTCTTCCACATCCTCAAAGGAGAGCAAAAGTTCATAGGAACAAAGACGGATGAGGTTGCCGACAGCAATTTTTGTCTTTTCGGTTATTTTACTTTCGTTGACAAAAACGCCAAGAGAACTATTGCAATCCTCAATAAAAAACTCGCCATCCTCCAACGAAATCATAGCATGACGCCGCGAAATCTGGCTGGCTTTCAATACGATATCGCAATTGGGATCTCTGCCGATCAACCAACTTGATTTTTCTCCGTCAAGAGAAACACTTCTGAAACTTTCGCTTCTGCCTTTGATGATGAGATACATAAGAAACTCCTTATTTGCAAATGGTTAAATTACCATCTCCAGAATTCATACCATTTGCCGTCGTTCTTATGTTTATCGGCTTCGCGATCTTTGATCTGCTTGTCTTCTGCTTTTTTCATTTTATCCAGTTCAACAGCAACAGGGTCAATAGCAGAAGATTTAGCCATTTTACGCACACAAATCAAAGTCAGTACTTGGCTTTCGGTAAATGTATCTGAATCTTCTGCAAAAAGCCATTTCAAGCCAGGAACATTGCGCAAATATGGAATGCCAGCGGAATCAGTTCCTTCCTGTAAAAACTCTTTTAAGCCACCAATGGCAACAGTTTCACCAAGTTTGCAAACCACAGAGGTGGTATTAGTGAATTTCTTGACATCAATTTCTGCAGCCTGTGCATATAAACCTTTGGGGCCCGGATAACTGATTTCCTGTTTCAATTCGATAGCAACATTATCAGCTCCGCTCAAACCTCCTTTGACCTGAAGAATCAAACCGTAGTCAATATCTTTCAATTCAACACTGCCACCGGGATTAGCTCCGGGAGAAAGATAAAGAGTACCGCCGCTGTGCAATTTTCTGAATTCAGGCGTATCATTGCTTTTGAAGGTCAAGAAACCAGCCCGGCGGGTACGGTTGATGCCATTGCTGCCAAAGAATGACAGCCAGGCACTGAGTTCACCATTGCTGCCAATTCCGAAAGATGCCTTAGAGTTGTTTTTAATGGTGGGAGAACCATAATTTTTGATGACTTTGTAAAGCAAATCCGTGTTGAGCCCGAATCCGCCGTTGACAAATTCAGTCCAGTTGATACCGATTTTTTCCATATCAGTCCGATCAACTGTCACATGTACAACATCAATCTGCAGCATTTCAGGAACAACCTGTACATTGACAAAACCTTTGACCAATGCCGCATCCGTAGAAGTAGCAGAGGTGTTCAGGGTCAACCAGGGTTGAGCACGCAAAATGCTGTCAATGGTTTTCAAATCAGCAGGATTGTAAACTGAACCGGTAACGGTCAGCATTTCTCCAATCTGAGTGATTGCCAGTTCGCCAGGCTTAGTTGCAGCATCCTTACGAACGATTTTAAAACCGGCTTTTTCAAAGTTTTTCTGCAAGCTGAGCATGACTTCCGGGGTCGGATGATAGGTGGTCAGGTCAAGAATCATAGAACCATAGGCTTCGGTAACCTTGCGTTTCAAAATCCAGTTGGAAATATTATTGATTTCACCACGCAGAACGATACGACCATTATTGATGGCAAGATCAATTTCAGAAACATCGCTCAAGTCGCGCTTCAGGGCGTTAAAAGTCTCACGGATGTCGTTGATCACAGTCACGCTGTAAACCTGAGACATATTGCTGCCAAGCAACTGCACATCGGTCACACCGATTTTCAAACCGTTGATGCGAACCTGACGATCGCTGAGGGTTTCAACACGGACGATGTCCTTGTTACTGATACTGACGTTCTCTACCTTGAAGGGTACGTCAACGACACTCAAAGATCCCACCGGGATTCTGAGCAGTTTTGCTTCTGCGGCTGAAAGGGACAGAACTGTACCAAGAACAGCCAGCAACGAAAAGATTTTTTTCATTTTTTCTTTCTCTTTCTTTGTTATTTTGTTTTACTCGGAACATGCGGAATCACGACATCGTTAACACCTTCAACAAGTTTGCTGAAGGTAGAGCTGCTGACTACACCAGTATCCAAGCGGTTAAGATTTGAATCATCATGAGATTTACGCAATGCGGGGTACAACTCAACACCTTGTGCCTGAGCAGCGAGCAATGTGTTCGCCTGACTCGGTGGTAAAGCCAATACTACCTCATCGCCACCTTGCTGTTTGTTATCTGCCAAACTGAGAATTCGAACTTTGGGCAGAATTACAGCAGTAACCTTACGACGTTCTACGGTTGGTTTTTGACCGGCAACCGAAGCCTTCTTTACTGTTTCAGAATTGAAGGTCCCCAAGATTGCGATCTCGTCGCCGGGACGGAGAGATTTTGTAACAGCTCCGGCAGAGAAACTTACTGAGATTGCCCATTCGCCTTCTCCAATAATATCGCTCAAACCCCGGCCGCTGTTGACATCATCCAGAAGAATATAATCGCCTTCTGCCACAGGCATATTCAACTTGCGATCTCTGATAATGGATGTTTGTGACCACAAAATTGCTTTAGTAGGACGGGCGTTTTGCGGAATTTTCTTTTTGGTAAAAGAACCTTCTGTTAAAATATCTCCCGGTCCAAGATTCCGTGCAGCAGCCACGACTTCGATCATTTCTTCTTCCGCCAAAGCGTTCTTCTGTAAAACCAGACGATTGACAGCATATACTGCAGCCAATCCAAGTATTACAGCAAGAATCAAAGGAATCATATTTTTGTTCATTTCAACACATTGCTCCTGAAAGAGTTTTTTCTGTGTTTTCGGCATGTTTCACATGGGAAACAACAACTTTTCCGGATATCCCCCACCGGAAATAGGGTGGTGTGTTCGTACTTTTCTGCAGATCATACCTCCTTGTTATTTTGTTAATGTTGGGTGTCGATTTCATTTTATAATGTCTCCATTGTTCTTTTGACCTGTTCTAAAAAACGTTCAGCATCAGCATTGCCATTAGCCATAGCTTTTTCATACCAGCGTTTTGCCTGTTGCCAATTACCTGCTGCTTCACAAATTTTTCCCATAGCCAATTGAGAATCTGCATCATTTTCAGTAGCCGCCAATAAAAAATATTGACTTGCAAGGAATTCGTTTTTGGCTATACCAATACCTTCGGCATAACAAATCCCTATTTGAGTAAAGCATTTTTTATTTCCCAGTTCTGCACCATATTGGTATACTTTCAAAGCATCTCGATTATTTTCTTCCTGATAAATTTTTCCCAGTTCATAAAAGGATTCTGCCACCCCATTTTTAGCTGCGATCAAAAAATATTCCTTTGCTTTATCGGAATCCTGCCATGCCCATGAACCATCAGGTAATTTACCTTCTTTGTACATTCTTCCCAGATAGTATGCAGCCACAGGATTTTTTTCAGAATTCTGCCGGAACAGCTTGAAAGAACGAACATAGTTATGCTTATTAAACTCGTTAATTGCTTCTTTGATTTCAGCAGTATGGTATTCCTCAAAATTCGGAATCTTCTTCTGAAATGAAATAAATTCCTCTTCTGTTTTACCGGGAGATAACATAAGTTTCTCAATACGCCATTTGTAATCTTTTGAGCGAATAAAAACATGACACGGCATAAGAGCCGGGAGCAACAACTCTTTCGGATTCTTTACCCATTTACCATTATAAAACACCTCGAAGTCCTTATTGCTCGAAAGAACGACTGTTCCTTGCAGAGGGATAATCGGTATGTCTAATTTTGTCCCATTATCTTCCATTACAAACTCTCTTTCCACTCTTTGGCAACCGGAAATATCAATGTTTATCTTATACGTTCCAGAAGCGAGGGATATCTTTCCCGGCAGATGTATTTCAGCAGACTCAATTCCTTCACCGCTGATTTTTACTGTATTATTTTTCTTTAACCACTCCAAAACATTATCCGAAGCTTTGGGTACTAAAGTCAAAACTCCGTGTTCTACAATTATGTTATCAACATCAGAAATCTCCGATTTTCTCATTTCTTCAGGAGTCAATTGATTTTTTACCCAGGCAATAGCTTCATTAACGGTTGATTTTGTAATCACACCAGTTTGGTAAAGATAAAATCCTAAAAATCCCAAGCCTCCCATAATACAAAGAATAAAGAATGATTTATAAACTTTTTTCGCAATATTTCCGGTAATACCACGATATATTGCAGCAAATGCTGCTTTGATCTTTGCCTTACGCTTCTGGCGACGTTCTTCAGCCAAACGCAAGCTTTCAGCAGAAATTTTCTGTTCTTTTTCTGAAATCTTTTTCTGTTGTTCAGACATATGCCTGCGCTCATCTTCAATGCGTCGGCGTTCCTCTTCGATTCGCTTGCGTTCAGCAGAAAATCGTTTCTGATGATCAAAAATTCTCTTTTTTTCTTCCTCAATCAAATTTTGCTCTTCAGAAAGCCGTTCTCTTTCTTCGGAAACCTTTTTGCGTTCCTCTGAAAATTTTCTATCGTGAGAAGAGATTTTCTTTCTGGCTTCTTCAATCAAATTCTGTTGTTCAGACAGACGCCTGCGTTCATCTTCAATGCGTCTTTTTTCTTCCTGAATCTTTTGCTGTTGAGCATCCATTTCCTGCGCTTGTTGCAAATACTCCTGATTCGACGGATTTTGATCCACTATCAATTTGCTGAGCAAACAGCAAAGGGTTTCAAAATTCTGGGGACGATCAGCCTTATCTTTTGCCATCATCTTTTTTACAAGTTTTGCCGTAAGAGTACTGACAGCGGGAACTTTTGCCTGAATATTGGGGACAGGTGCATTGAAAAGCTTTTGCAATATCTCAACTTGCGTTCCGGTATACGGCTTCTCTGCCGCCAGCATTTCGTACAGAGTGACACCAAGAGAATAAATATCTGCTCTACTGTCTACCGATTGAGCATCTGAAGCCTGTTCCGGTGAAATATAAGCGATCGTTCCAAGCATCATCTGAGGATTGGTCAACTCAACATTTTCATTGCCGGAATTTGATTTTGCGATACCCAAGTCGGCAAGTTTAACTTCACCATCGGTGGTCATCATGATATTGTCTGGTTTAATATCACGATGTACTATCTTCATTTTTTCGGCAGCGAGAAGTGCTTCGGCCACTTTTAGGACGATTTTTAAGGCAGATTGTTCATCGAAGCGTCCTTTAGCTTTGATGATTTTACGGATTGATGCCCCATCCACATATTCCATAACAATATAGTAAATACCGTATTTATCGTCATAATTGGCATCCATAACGTTAATAATATTAGGATGACGCATATCAATCGCAAGACGTGCTTCATTCATAAAGCGTTCTGCGTAAATATGATCTTTCTCCGCAACAGAAGGAAGCAATATTTTTATAGCTCTGAAAATATTCAATTTCACATGACGGGCAAGATACACTTCACCCATACCGCCGCGTCCAAGTGCTTTTTCGATCCTGTATGGACCGATCATTGCATTTGCAGGCAGTATGTAACGAACCATACGCCGTTGGGCGCTGGTCGTTGAAACGGAAGAACCCGCTGATACTGAACTTCTCTGTGAATCTGCTGTCATAATATTTTTTCTATTTTTTCTTTAGTCAAACTACTCTGCGAATACCCGGTCTTATCGCTGTCGATCCGCCACAACATCATTTGGAGCTTCCGGCTTCCTCTTTGCCAAATGCTGTGTTCTATTTCATTTTTCTTTCCACTGGTAAATGATTTGGTACACTTCCAACCAGCCTGTCGCATTTTTCCACCGACCCAAGTTCTGGCATAGGCATAACTGTACGGCAATTCTCCGGAAATATCCCAAGTTTTGCTCTCTTTTGCCGTTGCGGCAAAGCACGCAAGTATAGTAAAAAGAAATATGAAAAAGATTTTTTTATCCATTGTCATTCTCCCGTAAAAACGCCATACACAGAAGTTTGTCGAGTATAAGCGGACACTGATTTTCCGGACACATTCTGTACTTCATCACTTCCAGCGTAATTTTCATTTGCAATAGTCCCCCATGCCGGCTGACCGTCGCTTACTGCTTTGCACAAATTTTCACCGTTTTTAGTACGGTCATCATTGTTATTACGCGAATACAATACGAGTTTTTTATCATTCTTCCGTAATTCAAACTCGTTGCTGTAATTAAATGCTTCATCAGATTTCTGTCCCATAAGTCCACCGAGGACCCGAATGGATTTTATCCAACCGGGTACTTTCAACACAGCATTGTTTTTAAGAGCATTTTTCTTCCACCAGCCATTGGAAGACACAACGGTTTCATCTTTATCTTTTGCAGTTATCTCAAAATCTCCCATAAAATCTCTTTTTCCGATTGACCCGAAGAAATCTTCTGCCACATTGACTTCCGATGGATATTTTGCGCCCCAAGCCCAAAGATCATGCTGATCCATTTGCAGAAGTAAATTGCGATACAAAGACATTTCCCCAGCAAAGAAAATCACCGTGATAAACACGAGGTACATCGGTAACACCAGAATTGTTTCCAGCATCACCGAACCTTTATCGTTATATACATCTAATTTTTTCTTAATGGAGCACATCTAAATTTACCTTTTCATTCAGCTTCAAGCCATTTTCAGAAATGTCAATATCAAGATTGTCAGCAACAGCCTCCAACACTTTATAAGCATCATCTCCTGTAAATTTTTCGCCATCCCAAGACTTCCAGCATCTGCCTACAGGTAAAAACATTGGTTCCCAATCATCCTTGAACAAATTCCATTCATTTTCATTCAAAAACTTGCTGTTTTCATATTTTTCACCATTCCGATATCCGGCTCTTGCAGCTGCAACAGCCCATAAGTTACCGTTAACACGGAAATTCAGGAATTTGTTTTTGCCAAACACATTACCGAAAAGATCAGGGATCGGAGTTTTCGCCGCAACAACAATAGAACCATTCTTTTCAAAAAAACGTTCATCCACCATCTGTGGAGCAAGAACTATTGATTTCATCTCTTCCCCCCAATTCTCACGGGATGCAGGCGAAGTTCCGGCAAGAACTTCTGTTGAGCCAGTTGGGACAAGAGTTGCGACATGAGCACCATCTTTACACACCCAAGTAACTCCATATCCGTTCCAACTCAATTTAAGATGACCTGGATAAAAGATACGACACTTATTTTCTGAATCATACCCCCACCACGATCTATCATTCCAAGTTAAAGTTAAATCATGACCTATCTGAGTTTTATACCGACTAAAGATGCTGGATTCATCAGAATTTTCTTTGAAATAATCGGATGATGTGTTCTCTGAACTTCCCCCATAAAGCAAAATTTTGTCATGAGGCAGATTTTCAGCAATACTGCCATTGATTCGATTATACATATTATCTCTTATATGATTTATCTGAGCAAGCATAGCTTGCATATTCTGATTAGCAGTCGCAATTTCCTTGCCAAGTTCCTGATAATATCCATAGGAAAAACCGTTATCTAATATGTTTTTTAATGCATAGATATCTTTTTCTGTTTTGGATCCGCCAACAAATGTTTCTTCAAACAAACCGTGTAGCTGTGTTTCCAACTTTCCCTTCTGGCCGTCCGCATTAAGAACTGCAGTGATTATTCCCGCATTTTCTTTTGTAACCATATAGTACATTGCATCACTGATTTGAAATCCTGCAGTATGCCGGTCAGCAGTAGATTTTCTTGTTGTTGGCATAGTGTGCAAAGCACAACCTGCAATATGAGCAAATTCAGCATTGTCTGCATCTTCAATAAAAGTATCATAACTTTCAGAAAGCCATCTATTGACGATGTAATCCATTTGCCGTTTATTGGTCTGGGCATATGTCCATGCTAACGCCCGGTTCAAAACCGCAATACGGCTGAGAGAATCCGCCTGAACCAACGCAGCAGCATAAGCAGCATTATCCACTTTATACTGCAATTCTGTCCGCTCCCGGATCACTTCACCCAAGGCGAAAACAGACATACAGACAAAGGTTAAGAACAAAAAGACCAACAGAGAAATCGGCATCGCAATACCGGAATCCTCTATCAATAGTTTTTTTGTCGTATTTTGTGCTGAACGGATCATCTCAGTTATTCCATTTTTTGTAATCATTTATATTATCAACGGCAGAAGCTGCAACGCTTGCCGGTTTGAAAACCGCTGTCGTTCCGGTTATAAGAATATGCGGGAAAAAATCTCCTTTGTAGTTTTTTGATGCAACACCACTAACCACTCCATCATCCACTTTCCAAATATATCTTAAAAATGCTGAACTTCCTGAAAGCACATCATTGGCTATCGGAAACATCATCGGCACATTAAATTTCACAGTCACAATTTTGCTGCCAACTCCAGTTTGGCTGACAGTTACTTCTTCCATTTTATCATTAGCTCCGGCTGGATCAGCCCCGCCGGTACCGCTGATGAGAACATTTGTTTCTCTATTTTTCAACCATTCTCTGTTCAATGGAGAACCACCGTTGTTGGTATAAGAAACCAACGCACAAATTCTGCGTGCAGCCGCCTCAGCCGCTTCCTTTTCTTCGCTGTCCGCACAGGAAATCGTTGCCCGTCCTGCAGCAACCGCCGCATATTGAACGACCTGACGGCAAAATGAAATATGAGCCAACTGTGCCGTCAGGAAAATCAGCAGGAACAAAAACGGCAAACAGATGATCGCCTCAAACATAACAGAACCTTGTTCTTTTTTCAGTTCAGCGAGCGGATAAGACATACAGCACCTCCGCAACCCAGCATCCGGCAGCGATCGCCACGCCGAATGGAATTCTTACTTTTTCTGACTGCTTTTCCGGCAAAGATTCCTTTCCTGCTTTCCGGTCATAATGCCGATTCGTGCAGCAGTGCCACAAATGCTTTAATCTTGCCGCATCGGTTTTTCCGGCAACAACCATAATAACGCCGAGGATCAAACCGAAAACAGTTGACCAGAACATAGCAGAGAGGACCAGCGGGAACCCAGTCAGAATTCCCACTGCTCCAAACATTTTTGCATCACCCGCTCCTGCGCCATGCATCAGGAACGGGATCAGTAAAAATGCAGTTCCCAATAATCCACCCAGCAAGCTGCTGACCATACTGCCATTAAAAATGTGTACAGCCAGAAACACCGCAGCTCCGCCAAATGTCAGAACATTGGGCAAGCGACGGTAATAACAGTCATACCCGCTTAAAACAACCAGCCAAACTGTAATTATGCTGAAGAATATCGGGAAGGTCATAAAAATTACCATTCAGCTGTGTCTTTACCACGGTGCATATTTTTAACGCGCGTTTTGCTTTCGCCAGACTTGGCATCTGCATATGCGGCAACATTTCCAACAGTCTGTTGGATAGTTGCATTATCCTGCCCCGTGATTCCTTGAGCAACGGCTTCACCTGTGCCACCGAGCACACCGCCAAGCATTGTGAATACCACAACCCCTACGACAACAATCAGCAAGGCAACCAGGATGTATTCGATCATCAC
>JAFVPG010000143.1 GCA_017505415.1 Lentisphaeria bacterium
GACCGCCAGCGGACCTGTTGAGGTATTGCTGAGAATGCCGTATTTTTCGTATTGGGCTTCACAGTCACGGACTCCGTAACTGATAAGATGTTCTGCCAGATGGCTGACTCCTCTGAATCCGGGTTGTTCCTGAACTACCTTGCCGAGATAAACAAGATTCAATGACGAAAGAGCGGTTTGACTTTTGACGAAAATATTCATAATTATATCCTTTTTTTGAACTTGAGAAAATATAACACATATATTTAAAGTTGCAAATTGTTGAAAGTGGTGATATATTATATAATATGTAAATTTTTGAAAATAATTGTATTCAGAGAGATTTATGAAAAAAATTCTGCTTTGTATTGCTGCTTTGCTGCTGCTGGCATTGATAATACGTTTCCCTGTGATATTCAGTTATATCACTTTGGGATACATGCTTATTGTGTCAGTGATAGCTTTCACATATAAACCGTTCAAGGGGGAACATGCCCCCGGGTGCAGTGTGCTTATTCCTGTTTACAATGAGAGCCGTCATATTTATGAAACTGTTCAGAGTATTATGGCTTCTGATTACAAAAATTTTGAAGTTATTATCATTGATGACGGTTCTACTGATGACAGCAGATACTGGATAGAAAAGGCAAAAAATGAGTTTGATAATATAAAAACTTATTATTGTGAAAAAAACGGAGGCAAAAAACATGCTCTTGCCAAAGGTTTTGAACTTGCTGAAAACGAGATATTTGTAACTATTGACAGTGACAGTATCATCGCTCCGGATGCTATGCGTAATATCGTTATTCCCTTTGAGAATCCAGAGGTAGGTGCTGTTGCCGGTAATATCAATGTAAAAAATATCAAAGAGGGACTTATTCCCAAATTGATGGATATTATTTTCGTTTTTTCATACGAATTTCTCCGCAGTGCGCAGAGTAAATGCGGCTCAGTCCTCTGCACTCCCGGGGCATTGAGTGCATATCGCCGGGATGCGGTCATGCCGCTGGTGACTGAATGGTTGGAAAAAACTTTTCTCGGCAAGAAAACTGTTATCGGTGAAGATCGTGAACTTACATGCATGCTGCTCAAAAATAAGTGGGAAGTCGTCTATCAGGAATCTGCAAATGCATATACAAATATGCCGGTAACTTATGTGAATCTCTGCAAAATGCTGCTTCGCTGGGTTCGCGGTGACATCAGAGAAAACATTCTCATGTTCAAATATGTTTTGAATAATTGCTCATTGAAGCATATCAAATCAATCGGTTTGACATTTCATTATATCATTTTCAATATAGGTGTATTGTCACCGGTGGTAATGCTGCCGTTCATTATACTGTATTTGATTTTTAACTTTATAACCAGTGTTTTTCTGCTGAAATATGTTATGATGATGATAGTTCTGTGGTCAATATTGCCTATGATAATCTATATCCGTAAGAAATCATTAAGATACTCCATACATTCATTGACATACAGTCTTTTTTCTCTGGTATTTCTTTTGTGGATTCCGCTTTATGCTATTCTGACTTTGAATAACAATAAATGGCTCACCCGTAAATAAGTGATTATTTCGGGGGGAAATCAAATTCATATTCAAAGAGATCGCCGATTTCATCAATGGCTTTGTCTTCGTCAGGGCCTGACACGGAGAGACAGGCTTCTGTTTCGCATGCGAGACCGAGAGAGATCAGATTGAGGATACTGTTGAGTTCAACTTCTTCGCCGTCTTTTTCGATTATGAAAGTATGCATTGGATACTTCTGTTGAATAGTACTTAATATCATGCTTGACGGGCGGCAGTGAATGCCTGCTTTGTTTCGGACTTTGATAATACGTTCTTTCATCGGTAGATCCTGTTTTCAAAAAATTATTAACGTAATGCAATATAGACTTTTTTAGTTGAATTGCAAGTGTTATATTAAAAAAAAGAAAGGATTTTGTATGAAAATTTTAATATTCGGAGCTGGTGCAGTCGGGGCATATTTCGGCGGCAGACTGGCGCAGGCAGGAGCTGATGTCGCAGTTGTCGGCCGTTCAGATTATGAAGAGGTCAAAAAAAATGGTTTTGAAATTGAAAGTATCAAGGGCGATTTCTCCTTTATGCCTTCCCAGGTGGTGAGAAGTGCCGCTGAATATCAGGGCGAAGCTGACCTGATAATCGTTGCTTCAAAAGTTCTTCCTGCCATAGATGTTCCCTCCATGATCAAAGATGCGGTTCACAAAAATACGGTAATTATGCTCGCCCAGAATGGAATTGCCATAGAGAATGCGGTTCATGAGGCTTTCCCGGAAAATGAACTCTGGCGTGCGGTACTCTATATCGGATGTACAAAAGTTGCTCCCGGTAAGCTCAAACACAGCGGCGGTTTGGGAAGCATTACATTCGGCAGATTTGACGGCGGCAAAGCATCTCCTTTGGCAGATGAAGTGTATGAATTGTACAAAAAGACTCCGTGTGAAGTTACTTTGACAGAAAATATTCAATATTTCTGCTGGAAAAAGCTTTTGTGGAATATTCCCTTTAATTCAATATCAGTTGTCGGCGGCGGGCTGTTGACCGGAGAGATGACCAACAGAGGTCTGCTTGAAAATATATGCAGAAATATTATGCGTGAAATAATTGCAGTTGCCGCTTCACAGGGAATTACTCTTGAAGATGAACTTGTGGAGCAGAATATTGAATATACACGCAGTTTTACTCCGTATGCGACCAGTATGCTGGCAGATTTCCGCCGCAACCGTCCGCTGGAAGTTGAGGCTATTGTCGGTAATGTTTACCGTATCGCAGCTGAAAATAATATTACGATCCCGCATATTGCCACGCTTTATGCTCTGCTTGCTTCAGTTGATAAAAAGAAGCAGGAAAGTATAAATTTGTGATTCGGACGGAATATAAAAAATGCGGGTGAAACTTGAAAAAGCTGCACCCGCAAAACAAATTTACAGCAGTTGTAAATTATGCTTCTTCCTGTGCTTGAGCAGGAGTTGAATTACTGTCGATCGGAGTTTCAATAATTTCATATTCTCCGGTCATTTCGGCTTTTTTGAGATCTGTCAAATCTGCGATAAGACGTGAAGTACGGCGTTGTTCTTTGAGAAGTTCTGCCATAATGGTCTGCATTTTGTTTAATTGATTGGCAATTCCGGTGAGGTTTGTATCGACTTCGCGGCGGGCTTGAGACATGCAGAGATAGAATTTTGCAAGTTTGGCGACGCCGAGAACGAAGATGAGCCATGTAAGAAGAACACCGATCACCAAAAGAAAAGTTTCGCCGTTTATAACTTTGAACATATATATCCTCCTTGTTGGTTATATTCTTTCATAAGTTACATGGTTTTTGATAAAAATCAAATAGACTTTTAAATTTTTTTTAAAATTGCGGCTGTGCAGAATAAAATTTTTCTGCAGCAGCCGTTTGATTTTTTATTCTTCAGGAGTATCATTATCCTGTTTTTTTCGGCTCGCATACGAAACGAACCACATTAATATCAGAGTGGGGACAAGTACACAAGCACTGAAAAAAAATATTTTTCCGAAAAATTCCATCATTTTTTGAGTTCCTTGTTTTTATTATTGAATATTGAACATATTTCTGCCGAAGAGACGGCATTACAGATTTTTGATATATTTTCTTTTTGGGAAAGAACAGCAGCTGCATGAGTAATGAATTGCAGATACGGATTATCAAAATCAGGAGGGGTCAGGCTTAAGAGAAAAATATTGATTTTTTCATCACGGCCCGCCACAGTGCATCCTTGACGTGAAACCGCCAGCACAGATACGAAATGATGTACTCCATTTGTTTTCGCATGAGGAAGTGCTATACCTCCGGGCATGCAAGTTGAAGCTGCACTTTCACGTTTCATAATTGCGGAAATGCAAAGTGAAGGATCTTGAATTTCTCCCATTTTTTCCAGATAACTGACAATTTCTGCTACTGCCTGTTTGAAGGTTTCAGCATGGAGATCAATCAATACTCTTTCTGC
>JAFVPG010000144.1 GCA_017505415.1 Lentisphaeria bacterium
CTGCAGCAAATACTGTCTGCACTGTCCCGGCTGGACTGTGCCGATTTATACGCAGGCAGGACTTTATCAGGTCTATGACACCATGGGGCTTGAAAAAACTCAATGCTGTGAATGGATCTATGATGTCAAAGAACTCGCTGTTGCCAAATACAATGAACTTCTCAAAACACGTCCGGCAAAATACATCGTTACCAACTTTGAACTATAACTTGAAAATCAGAAGAGGAAACTCTTTTCTTCATTAAGCTGAAAAAAGTTTCCTCTCCTGAAAAAATCAAAACTTTATCAATTTACGGATACCGTCACGACAAAGTACCAGTCGGTAACGGACATACTGTTCTCCGCAATTTTTGCCGTTCAAGCGCATAACTATATTGACATGATAATCACGATTTGCATTAAGCGGCTGAATTTTTTCACCGTCAGAGTAATAAATCGTACGGGAGGGATTATCCATTTTGTTGAGCCAGTGGCGAACGTTCATCCGGTAAATATTTACAACTCCCTCAACGTTAAATTCACGGAAAATATCTTTACATGAATCGCCTTTAAGTTCAATTTTTTTGCGGTAAACAATAACGTTTTCCTCCTGAGAGCCGTTTGCAAGACGGCTGATCATGGTACGGTTGCGTACTTGAGTTATTTTTTCATCAATATCCTTTCCGTCACAATGCCGGAATCCTTCACGGAAAACGCCGATCTCATTGCCGAAGCCGTCAAAAATTTTCTGCCGGTAATCGTATGAATAACGGCTGCGGCGGGCAAGAAAATAAAGCTGAAGCTGCGACTTGATACGATCCTTGAACATATAAGCAATCACCCATACCGCAAAAAATGAAAACGAAAATTCCTCAAGATACAACCCCTGCCAGATAAAAGCGATTGCAGTCACAAATATCATTGCCACTGCAGCCGCAAATGCCATAAAAATATTTTCCAGCATAATACCGTCCCGGCGGGTCTCGACGTTGAGAAAAAGAATATTGGCAAGAACTTTTTTCAATGTACTTTCACGGTACATCAATTCAGAATTATCACCTTTACAATCAGGCACAGCAGGATAACCGTTAGCTTTGCGATATTGAATTTCCCTGTATGTCGCCTGGGCTAATTTCTTCAAACTTTCCTCATCTTCGGGATGATTTTTTGAAAAATATTTCCAGAGATCATAAGCATAGCGGTTGGCTGTTAAGCTCAAAAATTCATCTGCAAGTTCAAATAATTCCAATTCTTCAGAAAAAGCAGAAAGTTTCAATTTCAGTGTACGGAAATTGGAAAGAACAATTTCTGAATTATTGAGATAAGCATAAAGCAATTTTTTATCTTCTGCACTTTCACAGTTACTGACCTCTGCACAACTGTCCCGGAGAGAACTTTTCAGAATCGAACAGAACATTTTCAGACATTGGGCAAAATCCTCATGAGTCTGCGGCAGTCCGTTAACTGACTGAAAAAGTTTAACAAGAACAGGATTATCCTTATCAACCAGCGAATTCAAGCTGAAATCCGGAGTTTTGAAGCGGATATATTCCGAAAAATCATTATAAAATTCACGGCTCGAAAAAGAATATTGATCCACTGCCAGATTGCGGGGCAGAAAGAAAAAAACGTCAGCACTGTACTCATTCACCTTGTGTTCATGCTGAATAGGATATATCGTTTTGAACTCAAGCTGAAAATTATCATGCTTTGTAACTGTCGATGAAATTTGCATGTTCAACCTCAAATCATTCCCCAGCTCTGCAAAATAACATCAGCTGTAAATTTACCGGATTCCGCAGTCGGATGAACATCATCATAAGTCAGAATACGTTGATATCTGGTACCAAGTGAATTACGGTATTCCTCATATCGGACATCCAGCGGCACGATACGGCACTTCATCAATGCCGCCGCATCACGGGCTTTCTGCGCATAAGGCACCAGACAGTTTCCGAATTCCTCATGCGCCTGTGCTTCAAACGGAGAATAAGGAACTATCACAGATATTTTTTTGTCTCCGAGAAAAGTTCTGATATGCGAAATCATCCAAACCATATTATCAAAAAAAGTCTGCGGAGCAATAAACGGTTCATCCGCCCAGCGTCCCCGTCCTATAATTGCATCATTTACGCCGAGAAAAATTGACAGAGCATCAAATTTCTGCTTGAAAAGAACAGATTCCAAACGCATTAATGCCAGAGGCGTTTTATCACCTTTGCGTCCGGCATTTATGACATTTATATTCATCGGAGCCAATTTCTGTGCCAAAAAACCGACGTATGAATTTCTGTCCGAGGTCAAACTGTCACCCCAGCAGATCAAAGTATCATTTTCATTCAAAAAAGGTTTATCATAAACTATCATAATATCAACCCGCTTTTCATATTTTATATTCGTTAGTGAATATAACCATTTATCTGCATTTTGCAAATTAAATTTAAAAAAACGCTGAAAAAAATACAATTTTCTTTAAGAAATAATCTTGTTTTTTTTTAAAACAACGTTATACTATACTAATAACTGTTTTTTCAATAACCGTACACAAAGAAAGGACAATTCAAATAAAAGAATCTTATATAAAACTCCTCTGCATAATAACATCATATGATATTGCATAACATGTGTTATGTTAAATTGTTTGAGGTGATTTTTCATTGAGATATTTCCTTTTATTTTGGTGAATAAATAACTTTTCAGGTTGATTTGAAGTCTGCAATTTAACATAACACATGTTATGTGCCGTTTCACCCTTATCGAACTTCTGGTCGTAATTGCAATCATTGCCATTCTTGCGGGGATGCTGCTTCCGGCATTGAACAAGGCACGTGACCGGGCAAGAAGCGCATCATGCCAGAGCAATCTGAAAACTCTCGGTATGCGCACTCAGATGTACTCCGATGACAATGATGACTATATGGTTCAGTGTATTGAATACACAAACAGTCGTGTCTGGACTCACTTGCTCATTATTTATGAACAAGGCAGTTACGGCGCAAAAAACTCTACTAAAGATTTTGTATGCCCCGCAGCTCAGGCACTCGGCAACACGATTGCAACAAATTATATGTACAATGATTACCTCGGAGACAAAAACAGTTACGGCGGCGATCCGCACCGCCGTGTCAAATGTCTCCGCCCCAGTGAAAAACTTCAATTTACCGACATGTATCCCAGAGGCCGCGATTATTATCAGCGTAGACAATTCAAGCCATTCTCTGCAGATCTGGTTGTAACCGATCTCGGTGTACATGTCCGCCACGGTAACAAGAGCGCAAATATCTCCATGCTTGACGGTCACGTTGAAAGCGGTACTGAACAACGTTTCAATACTGACCGGGACAGTAAAGATCTGTTCCTCTGGCGTTGGTACAAGGCTGAATAATCGTAATAATTTATTACAAGGATAAAATCATGCGCATACTTATCGGATTTTTTGTGCTTCTTGCCGCTACATCCCTCAATGCATGGAGCATCGGTGATACAGAAAAAAACAATCTCTCCGTTTCAACCGCAGTAGAAGAACTGAAACATTATCTCAAACTCTGTGCATCAGATATAAAAATTGACGGAAAAAGTGCAGTTTTTCATATCGGCGATACCGCAAAAGCCAGATCCGCAGGCATAAATACTGCAAAACTTGCCGAAGAAGAATGGCTCATAAAATCCGATAAAAATGACATCTTCATTACCGGCGGCGGCAAAAGAGGTACTCTTTACGGAGTATTTGTTTTCATTGAAAAATATCTCAGTGTACGCTATTTCAATGCCCATGAAGAATATATCCCTGCCCCAAAAGAGCTTGCCTTCAAATCATTCGATGAAAAAGGCAGGCCTTTTTTTAAATTCCGCAACCTTTTCCGTGACCCTGAATTTCCTGATGACAAAGGCCGTTTCGCCGCAAAAATGCGCATAAATCAGGACGGACAATCACAAATTTCACCCCAATACGGCTGCGATGATGCGTATGGTCTTCCCGCCCATGTACACAATATCGAACGTGCAGACGGCTATCTCCCGACAGCAAAATATCTGAAAAGCAATCCGGAATATTATGCAATTATCAAAGGCAAAAGAGATGGTTCAGCCCGTTCCGGTCAATTATGTTTCTCCAATCCCGACCTTGTTCCGCTTTTCAAAGCAAAACTCCGTGAATATGTAAAACAAAGTGAAGCCAGAGCTGCACAACGTAATGCAGCCCCTCCTCGTATCTATGATATTTCAATGAATGACAATTTGAACTTCTGTCAATGTCAGCGCTGCGCAGAGGCGGTAAAAAAATACAACCGTTCAGGAGTTCTGTTGAATTTTCTCAACCAAATCGCAGATGATTTAAAAACATACCGTCCCGGCTGCTATATTCAAACTCTCGCATATTTTGCAACTCAGGAACCGCCACGAAATGTAAAAATCGCAGACAATATCATAATCCGTCTCTGCGACACTTACAGCAAACTTACAGAGCCTGTGACTTCACCTGCCAATACAGCTTTCCGGACCAGACTGCAAGCATGGGCCAAACAGTGCAAAAATATTATCATCTGGAAATATGCAATAACTTATGATGATTCCAAAGGCATGGCATATCCAAGCGAATTCAACTATCCGGCTGATTTTGCATTTTATGCTAAAAATAATGTCATCGGCGTTTTTATGGAACATGAAGGTCCGTCCACCGGTGACATGTATGACCTCAAAGTTTATCTTGAAGCAAAATTCATGGAAAATCCAAATGCTGATTTCCATGCCGTTACCAAAGATTTCATGCACAAATATTACGGCAGTGCCGCAGAAAATATCATCCTGTACCGTAAAAAACTTTTTGATGCCGCCAAGAAAAATAAAGCTCCCATGGCTTATTTCTCTCCATCATCAAAAGGATTCCGCTATGTTGATTTTGCAGTAATGGCTGAATGTCAGAAACTTTTTGATAATGCCGAAAATATGGTAAAAAATGATACAGTGCTTCTGCACCGTGTACGCCGCGCCCGTATGGGACTGGATTTACTGCTGGTAAAAAATCTTATGCCGCACTACCTTTTCGGCATGTTCAGCTCCAATATGGACTGCTCAACTCTTTTCAAAATGATAAATGACGCTCAGAAACGTGTGATTGAAACCCATGCAAAAAGCTCTAAAATTCTGAAAAACACCTCAAAAAGATTTACTGCCGATGTAAAAAACAACTTTGACCAAATGCAGTATTCCGCAATGCCGGAAATATTCAAAGACAAAAAAGTTATCTTCTTTCCCCTGTCTTTATGGCGCATACATTCAAAAAAATTCATCACTCTTGCTCCGTCAGATAAAGCATTTTTCAAGTACGCATGCAAAGTTGATATGTCTCAGGCTCCCGCAAGCTACAAAAACCCCATGCGCAACGGTATCTGCGACGAAAAATTAAAGAAAATAACAAGCGGAACTCCGATAAAACCCGCTGCAGATAATGATTTCAAATGGTACAGACTCGGGACATTCAGATTCAACAAAGGCAATCCTTCCCACTTTTTCATTACCAATAATTGGGGAATGTCGATCAGTACATCTCTTTTTGCCGAACACCTCGGCGACCGGGATATTGACCTGTATATTGAAATGAAATTCAACAAAGAAAATATGGAAATCGGCACTCTTGCCGCTGTAATCAAATAACACAAGGAAAAATTTTTATGCGTATTCTTACCGGACTTCTTCTCTTCTCCGCACTCATAAACCTTCAGGCATGGAGTATCGGAGAAAATGAAAAAAACAATCTCTCTGTTTCAACCGCAGTAAAAGAGTTGAAACATTATCTCGACCTCTGTGCAAAAGATATAAAAATTGACGGCAAAAGTGCAGTTTTTTATATCGGCGATACAGCAAAAGCCAAAGCTGCAGGCATAAATACTGCAGAACTTGCCGAAGAAGAATGGCTCATAAAATCCGATAAAAACAATATCTTCATCACCGGCGGCGGCAAAAGAGGTACTCTTTACGGAGTATTTGTTTTCATCGAAAAATATCTTGGGGTACGCTATTTCAGTGCCTATGAAGAATATATCCCTGCAAAAAAAGAGCTTGCCTTCAAATCATTCAATGAAAAAGGCAAGCCTTTTTTCATCATGCGCAATGTCTTCCGCGACCCGAAATTCCATAAAGATAAAGGTCGTTTTGCCGCTAAAATGCGTATAAATCAGGACGGACAGACTCCGATTTCAGCAGAATACGGCGGCGACTATGCCTACGGATTACCTGCTCACGTTCACAGCATCGAACGTTCAGACGGTTATCTGCCAACCTCAAAATATTTCAAAACTCACCCCGAATATTATGCACTTATCGATGGCAAACGCAACGGCAGTGCAGGCAGAGGTCAAATCTGCTTTTCCAATCCCGACCTTATTCCAATTTTCAAATCAAAACTCCGTGAATATGTAAAAAAGAGTGAAGAAAAAGCCAGAAAAGCAGGCGTGGATATGCCGAAAATTTATGATATTTCCATAAATGACAATGTTTATTTCTGCCAGTGCAAAAGCTGTGATGAAGCAGTTAAAAAATACAACCGCTCCGGCGTTATGCTGCGTTTTCTGAACCCCATTGCAGAAGATTTGAAAAGCTACCGTCCGGATTGCTTTGTACAGACTCTTGCATATTTCTCCACCATTGATGCGCCTAAAGACACCATTGCCGCTGATAATATCATCATACGTTTCTGCGATACATACAGCAACCTTACTGAAGATATAAAATCTCCCGTAAACAAAAGTTTCCACGACATCATCATAAATTGGAGCAAAGTCTGCAAACAGCTCGTTATCTGGGATTATGCAATCACTTATGATGAATCTGCCGGCATGCCGTACACCTCTGAATTTGATTATGATACGAACTTCAAATTTTATGCGGATAACAATGTGAAAGGTGTTTTCATGGAGCATGAAAACCCTGATAATGCTGATGTCTATGATCTCAAAGTTTATCTTGAGGCCAAATATCTTGAAAATCCGTATCTTGATTTTAAAGAAGTTTATAATGATTTCATGAGCAAATATTACGGTAAAGCCGCCGGTAAAATAGAAGAATACCGCCGCCGCCTCGAAAAAGCAGCCGTTCAGAATAAAGCACCTATGGCATATTTTGCTCCTGATACAACCGGATTCATTTATATTGATCTTGCTACAATTCTTGACTGCCGCAGAATACTTGCTGAAGCAGAAGAAAAAGTAAAAGATGATCCCGTGATTTTACACCGCGTACGCCGTGCCGGATTCGGTGCAGATCTCGCACTTGGCTACTGGCTCACTTTCAGTTACATGATACAGGCCAAAATTGAAGGGAAAAATATCGCAGAAATTCAACGCCTTGCTGCTGAAGCACGATCAAGATTGCTGGATACATATAACAAAACCATTGTCAATCTCAATACCAAAATCGGCAGCGGCCCACTCAATATGTTACGCGTCATCACCGTTGACAATGCAATCAAAAAAGCAAAATTCAAAGCTCCATCAATTCTCAAAGATAAAGATTATGTAATCATCGAACCGCTGGCGTGGCAGCGGCATACCGGCTCAGCAGCTCCGGAAGAAGATTTGAATGCCTTTTACGGATATGTTTACAATATCGCCGCAGACTCCAACGGTAATCTGTTGAAAAAAGATATTGAAATAAGCTACCTTGACGAAAAAACAGACAAAATGACTCCTCTTACCACAATCAAACTTTCAGATCTCAAAAATAATTATCAGTGGTACAAACTCGGAGATTTTAAATTTAACGATGAAGGCTGCATCTGCTTCGGCAAAAAACGCTTCATGCGCTTACGCACCGATATTCTCGCTAAGAAATATTGCGGCAAAGAAGTTGAAATTTATGCAGAAATGAAATTTGCAGGTCCGCATTACAAACTTGAAGGCAAGGAAAATGCCGTAAAACTCGGAAGTATCGCCATTGTATTCAAACCACGTTCCCTGTGGCAGAAAATAGCAGATCTTTTTGATTAAAAAAATAAAATAAGAATCAGAAATATGAAACATTTCAGCTTACTTTTTACTCTTTTTTTATTCTCCGCAGCTTTCATTGCAAAAGCTGAAACAAAAATAGCAGACTGCATTATAGCAATCCCTGTCAAACATACCGCAGTTGAAAAATACGCTGCAGCAAAACTGGCGTATTATCTGCAAAAAATAACAGGTAAAAAATTAACTGTTATTCCTGAAAGCAAAGTTTCTCTCAGGAAAGCAATTTATGTTGGTCATACCGATTTCGGCAGACAAAACAATATTGATTATAAAAAACTCGGCAGAGAAGAATGGGTAATCCGTACCGTCAATGATTCTCTCATTCTTACCGGCGGCTTCAACAGAGGTATTGTTTACGCTGTTTATGACTATCTCGAACGCCATGCAAAAGTACGCAACTATGACGAAAATACTGTGATAATTCCATCAAATCCGGAATTGACTGCCGGAACATGGAATTTGCAGCGCAAACCGTCATTTGACAGCCGTTGGATATATGACTGCCTCGATTGGGGACAGAAATCTCACAGTTTCAAAGAATTCAATAAACTTTTCAGCTACACCCAGAAAGCAACAGGAATGCACAAAATGATTGGCGGCGAACGCCCCCATCATACCGCTTATGACTACATGAAACACTGGCCTGTAGACAAAAAAGAACTCTACGCTCTCCAGTCAGATGGCTCACGTCCCATCCCTAAAAATCCCGTCGGTCCCGGTCAGATGTGTCTCACCAATCCAGAAGTACGCCGGCTCGTTATCGCCCAGCTCCGAAAATTTATTGAACGTGACCGCAAAGAAGCCAAAGCAGGCAACTATCCTCCCCCCGTTTTTTATGACATCAGCCATAATGACAATTACCACAAATGTGTATGCAAAAACTGCATGACTATTGCAGAACGTGAAGGGTCATATTCAGGAACATTGATTGATTTCATCAACTTCATCGCACGGGACATTGCACAGGATTACCCCGATGTTATCATCCGCACATTCGCTTACACCTATACTGCTGCTCCGCCGAAAAATATAAAAACAGAGAAAAATGTCAGCATGCATCTCGCTTTTCTCGGAGCGGAAATGGGTGGAGAATACTATTATTATGACAGCATGCGTCCATTGAGTCACAAGCTCAATTCAGAGGTCAATGAACGCAACAGCAAATGGTCAAAATTCACTGATTACATCTGCCGCTGGGAATATTGGCGTCTTTATCCGGGTATTCCGGAAGCAAATCTGCGTATAGGTTCTGTTGCAGAAGATTTGAAACGAAATTATGAATGTAATGTACGTTATATTTTTGCAGAATATGAATCACCGCATTGGAACAGTTTTTTTGCCCTTCACCGCTATATTGGAGCGAAACTTCTGGATGATTTGAACTGCAATGCCGCCGAACTGCAAGCAGAGTTCATGCAAAATTATTACGGAGCTGCCGCTGAAAAAATGACGGAACTTCTGAATTACATGCAGAAACGTCAGGATCAGTTTCAATACCGCATAGGAGAAATTGCACCTGACCGCCGAAGTTACAAAGATGAAGAATATTTCCGTACCGCATTCAAACTGCTGAAAGAAGCAGAGAAAGCCGCAGCAAACAACTCTCTGCATCTGACTCATGTACGTTTGGAAAAAGCTCCGCTTATCGGTTCGCTGCTTTACCGCCGTCCATATCTCAAAAACTTTACCAAAGAATACGATTTCAAAAAACTGACTGATGAATTGCGTAAAGAATCCACCGCAGCTATCAACTATTTCTACGATGGCCGGGACAGTCAGAAAAAATCAGCAGAATCCGGTCTTTCCTCTGTATTGAAATCAATTGAAACCTACAACTATTCCGCAGAACTTCCTGCAAATTTCAAAGTCGAAGGAAATAATTTTGCTGTCCTTACTGCACTGCACTTTGCTCAAAATAAAAAGGGGAAATTGGTTGATGACAGCTCAGCTTTCCGCCAAAAAGCAATGAAAATCCCATTTGCCAAAAATAATTCGCTTAAAATCATCATCAATAACTGGATGGAACCCGGCGAAATAACAATCCCTGTTTCCAATCGGGAACTGCCTGTTGACGGCAAATATCATTGGGTAAATCTGAAATCTTATCCCTTTATCAACAACGGAAGGTATCAAATCTATATCAATTCAGCCGCAGATTCAGTTTTCGGGACCTACCGGCAGACAGCTGCCAATACCACGGCGGAAATTTTCATATCCATGAAACGCACCGACACCGAACTGTATGTTGATCGTGCCGTAATCATACCGCGTTCACAAAAACAATTCAAACTTCCCAAACAGTTCACCGGCAAAAAAGTTGTCATTTTCCCCTGGGGCAACTTCAACCGGGCTAATGGAGCATTCAGCATGCATGATGCAAAAGGCGCATGGAACGGTGCAGCAGCAATCTCCGGCGCAGGCAAAACCAGAAATAAAATAACTGAATTCGGAGTCTATTCTCCGCACAGCAAAAAAGTGCTTGCATCAACACGCATACATTCAGATAATATCCGCAACGAAAACTACCGTTTGATCAAAATCGGCACTTTCAATGCCGCAAACGGAATATTTTTCTATGCGGGAGCGAACTGGGCATTGCAATTTCCATTCCGCTGGGTCAGCGGCAAAGGAACTCTCTATGCCTCAGTTAAATTCTCCGGACCGCAGTATATCAAAACATCCAAAAATCCAGATGCACTGATGATTGATTATCTGCTCTTTGTCAGAGAATAAAACATCAACACTGTACAAAAAAATTTTCAGAGAAAGAGATGTATAAAAATTCATTTCTTTCTCTGAATATTCTTTTTAGCCTAAAATAATATTGTTTTTTTTTGAAATCGGCATATCATTTTTACAAAAGATGTGCTATATTACTGTAAAATATGTTTTATATATAATATAACAGAACAACGATATTCAAATAAAGGCAGAAAATGAAAAAGGAAAATGGCAAAAACTCTGAAAAAAATCCCGGTGCTGCCAACACCGTTCAGAGATCTGTTGCATTTTCCAATGACATGGACGAATCATTTTTCCACTATCTGGCTGATTTGAAAAAAATTGAGATGCCGTCACATGCTGACAAAGATGATATGATCTGGCAAACTGATCATGCCATGAACATTCTTCAGGAATGTATTTTCACCTTTGCTCCTGCGGTTGAAAATTTCTGTCAGATACTCGGAGAACTCGCAAATGACAGTAAACTCAGTAAAGATGATATATTTTTCACCTCATCGCTCAAAAATCTGCCGCAGACTCCGGACAAAGATTTCTTTTTTGCGCTCAAGCAAAATATTGAAAATCATCTTTCCGAACTCCGTAAATCATACGATTCTCCGGAAAGCACGAAAATCAGATGTGATTTGCTCAAAGTATGCTGCACTCTGAAAATAAATTATGATTATATTGATATTTTTTTCAACCGCATCTGCGATTATCTGACTTTATGGAGCGAAAAAGACAGTATAAAAATAAGAAATCACAAAAATTTAATCAACAGTTACACTGCAGAACAGAGAAAATTTTTATCTGAAAAACTGCTTATTCCTGAAAGCATACTCATAAACAGCCTGCAAAAATTCTTTGAAGCAAGTCAGAAATTGACAGAACTCAAACATGCAATTTTGAGTGATCATTTGCGGCTGGTCATAAGCATCGCTCAAAAATTCCGCAACCGCGGAGTGCCTTTCAATGACATTGTCCAGGAAGGCAATCTCGGTTTGATGCGTGCCATTGATAAATTCGACCCGCATCTCGGACATAAATTCAGTACTTACGCTGTATGGTGGATCAAACAGAATATAATTCACGGCATTGCAGAACAGTCACGCACCATCAGAATTCCTGCTCACATGCTGAAACTTATCAATAAAATCAACCTTACAGAACAGCATCTGCTCCAGACTCTCGGCAGAGAACCCGAATCCGATGAAATCGCAGAAGTCCTCGAACTCTCCGTCGCCAAAGTAAATGCCGTACGCTGTATGGCTCGGCAGGCAATCTCTCTGCAAACCCCGGTAGGTACTCAAGATGGAAATTTTTCACTTGAGGATACCCTTAAAGATGAAACCGGTTCAGCCGGAGATTTCACTGATTTTGATAAAGATGTAACATATCAGATGCTTTATAAACTGCTGAAAACATTGAACAGCCGTGAACAGGAGATAATAATTCTACGCTTCGGTCTTTTCGGCAACAAGCCCACCCCGTTTACTGAACTCAGTGAACGCTTCAATCTGACACGCGAACGGGTACGGCAGCTGGAACTGAAAATACTGAACAAACTCCGTGCCCCGGATAAACTCAAACTTCTCGATTACAATTTTTCACCCCCGAAAAAACAAGGTTAAAATATGACTGATTCAAATAATATTTTCCGCTCACGCCGCAGTATACGCAAGTATACAGCAGAAACAATCCCGCCTGAAACTCTCATGGAAATAATGCAGGATGCCATGTCCGGTCCTTCCGCCATGCGCAAAGACCCGTGGGAATTCATCATTATTGACGACAAAAAAATCCTTGCGGATGTCACAGAATTTCTGCCCCACGGAGCAATGCTGAAAGATGCAGCATGCGGTATTATCGTCTGCGGTGACATAGACAATGCTCACTGCAATTCATTATCCTATATGCTGCAGGATGTAAGTTCCGCCATTGAAAATATCCTCCTCTCTGCTGAAATGCGCAACATCGGCACATGCTGGCTCGGAGTTCATCCCCGTGAAGAACGCATGGAAGCGATCAGCAAGTATTTCAATCTTCCGGCAAATATAATTCCGGTTGCCGTGATCGCAATGGGATTCAAGGCAGAAACAAAAGAACCTCAAACCCGTTTTGACATAAACAAAATTCATTTCAACAAATTCTGAACTATGATTACTCCTTTACTCTCTCTCCGGCAGATCGCCAAATCTTATGAAAAAGGCAAAATGATTCTGCGCCCGTTTGACCTCGATATTAACGAAAATGAAATATTTTTTCTCCTCGGTCCGTCCGGTTGCGGCAAATCAACTCTGCTCCGTATCATTGCCGGATTGCTGAATGAAGACAGCGGCGATTGTATCCTTAAAGGCAAAAAAATCAATAACCTTGCACCTGAAAAACGCCGCATGAGCATGGTTTTTCAAAATTACGCTCTCTGGCCGCATCTCAATGTTTACGAAAATATCGCCTTCGGCATGAAAATGGCAAAAATCCCAAAAAAAGAGATAGAAAATGAAGTTTCTCAATTATTGAAACTCGTTCAACTTGAAGGTTTTGAAAAACGTCTGACCACAGAACTTTCCGGAGGTCAGCAGCAGCGTGTGGCATTGGCAAGAGCATTGGCAGTCAAGCCGGATCTGCTGCTCCTTGATGAACCGCTTTCAAATCTTGACAGCAAACTTCGTGATACCATGCGTCTGGAAATACGCCGCATACTCAAAGCACGTCAGGTTTCTGCAATTTATGTGACCCATGACCGCACCGAAGCATTGTCTATCGCAGACAGGATCGGCATCATGCAGGATGGACGCATAGTTCAATGCGGAACTCCGCAGGAACTATACTACAGGCCTCTGAGTGCCTTCACTGCTGAATTTCTCGGAGCGATAAACTTTTTCGATGCCAGAATAATCAAAAAAGAAAATGATCATTACGTCGTTCAAAACGAAAATTTCATCTGGCAGGCAGCTGTAAATCCCGATTTGAACTTTGAAGAAAATGAAGAAGTCACAATCGGTGTCAGAGAGGAACACATCTCTTTCGATCCCGGAGAAAATACCAACACGATTTCAGCAGTTCTTGCAGAAAAAACTTTCATGGGGGATCATACTGAATATCTTTTCAAAGCAAATGGTCTGAAAATCGGAGTACGCTCTGCAGAAAATTTTGCCGGAGAACTCAACAGTACTGCAATTTTGAATATTGACAAATCAAATACAATGGTGTTGAAGAAGAAATGAAAAAAACATTTTTTGCGCTCGGTATCTTTCTGATATTGCTTTTCATTCCGTTTATTCTGCGCCGGGCTCCGCAGAATGCGGATTTCTCTGATGCGGAAGATACTCTTGTCATCGTCACACCGCACGTTGAAACTATCAAAAGCGAATTTGAAAACGCATTCAGAGAATATTATTTCAAGAAATACAACCGTTCCGTCCGTTTCGATTACCGCAACATGGGCGGTACCAGCGATATTATCCGTTATATTTCCGACCGGTACGAGTCGGAATTCCGCCGCTATTATGAATCAAAAGGCGGCAAATGGACTCCGCTGGTGCAATCTGCATTCACACGGGATCAAGTTGCCAATGCTCCGGAAGAAGCAAAAAATGCCCGCAAAATGTTCCTTGAATCAAATATCGGAATCGGTATTGATCTCTTTTTCGGCGGCGGAACTTTCGATCAGGGCAGAATGGCTCAAAAGGGTTATGCCGCCGATGCAGAAGTAAAAAAAAGACACCCGGAATATTTCAGCAATGAGGTTATTCCACCTGCATTTGCAGGAGAAATATTTTACGACCCAAACGGACTTTACTATGGTGTATGCCTTTCAAGTTTCGGCATTTGCGTAAATCCGGATGCTGTCGCAGAATGCGGATTGAATGTCGCTGACATCAAATGTTGGGACGATATGGCACGTCCGGAATTTTTCGGCAAAGTCGTTGTCGCCGATCCATCTAAATCCGGTTCAGTCACCAAATGTTTTGAATCAATTTTACAGGAAAAGATGTATAAAGCTGTTCAAAAATACGGCACAAAGAAAGGGCTTGAAACCGGTTTTGCCGATGGATTTGATCTGGTGCGCCGCATTGTCGCCAATTCACGTGCAGTTACCGACAGTGCAGGCAAAGTCACCCGTGAAGTCGCCTCCGGCAACGGAGCCATCGGTATGGCGATAGATTTTTATACTCTGGCAGAACAGCAGTTCACAAGCGCCATGTCGCCTGTCGGCAAAGAAAAAATACGATATATCACTCCGGAAGGAGGCAGTTTCGTCAGTGCTGATCCGGTTCAACTTTTGCGCGGAGCTGAAAACAAAAAAATTGCATGCGAATTTATTGATTTCTGTCTGTCGTACGAAGGTCAGAAACTCTGGAATCACCGTGTCGGTGTCAAAAACGGTCCGAAACGTTACGCCCTTCTGCGTCCGCCGATACGCAAAGATGTTCATACAAATTCCAAAGCAGAAGAACTCTCCCCCGGCTCATACAATCCATATATAAGCAGTCAGAATGTCTATTACAACGGCCGCTGGACCGGTCCTTATTTCAATCTGATACGCATACTTATCCGTACAACCATGCTGGACGTAATTGAAGAGATGCGTGCTGCCCACAAAGCGATACTTGAAGCAGGCGGATATGAAAAAGTTCCGCAGGCAGCCGCCGCATTCAATCAGATGATCGTTCCATACAGAGAGGCGAAAAAAGCCTCCAAATCTCTTTATGTTTCAGAAAACCATACCGCTGTCGATGTTGCCGCTGTCCGCCGAAACTGGAGCAATCAGGCAATTCAGAATTACCGGAAAGCTCTGGAACTGGCAAAGAAAGGACTGTGATAAATGAATAAATTTTTCAAAGCCGCAAATATTCTGCATTATTTTTCATTTGCGTTACTCATCGCATTTTTGAGCGTATTTCTGCTGCTGCCGATATATCTGGTCATCAGCGAAGGGTTGCACTGGGATTTGATCTCGGAAATTTTCCGCAATCCGGTTACCAGAGAAGGCTTGTTAAACTCCCTGAAAATCGCACTGCTTACCACCTTTTTAACAATACTGATCGCATTTCCATTTGCTCTGCTTTTCAACAAATATGATTTCAAAGGCAAAAAAGCAGTCTCATTTTTCATGCTTCTGCCCATGATTCTGCCTCCCTTTGTCGGAGCGTTGGGAATCCAGCAGTTTCTCGGATATTACGGTGTGGTAAATACCCTTCTCCGTTCATTCGGAATCGCCCCTGTCGCATTTTTTGACGGAGAAAACAAACTGCTGGCAGTGGCAATAATCGAAGCACTGCACCTCTATCCGATACTTTATCTCAATCTGGTGGCTTCATTGAATTCCATTGATCCGTCAATGGAGGAGGCATCCCATCTGCTCGGTGCCGGAAAATTGCAAACATTTTTCAAGGTGACTCTGCCTCTGGTGAAAAACGGACTTTTTGCAGGATGCAGTATTATTCTGATATGGAGTTTTACAGAACTCGGCACGCCTTTGATGTTCGGCTTCACCCGTACAACACCGGTTCAGATATTCAACGGCATGAATGAAATCGAAAGCAATCCATTGCCGTATGCTCTGGTCGCAGTTATGCTGTTTTTCTCCACTATTCTCTATTTAATGGCAAAAAAAATGCTCCGCACGGCAAATGCCGTCACCGGCAAAGGCTCCCGTCAAAGCGGAGCATATTGTCTCAGAGGATTTACCTCATGGCTTCCGTTTACAGCCTTTGCTCTGCTGGCAATCATAAGTTTACTGCCGCATATAATGCTCCTTTGCTGTGCATTCAGTCAGGAATATTATCAGACACTGCTGCCGAAAGTCTTTACTTTAATACATTTTGAAGAGGCTCTTTCCAATCCCATGGTCATTCCAAGCATAATCAACAGTCTGCGTTATGCACTGCTGGCTACATTCATTGCAGTCATTCTCGGTTTGACCGGAGCTTTGATACAGCACAAATGGCGTTTGAAAGGCGGTCTGCTGGCAGATATTCTCTGCATGCTGCCGCTGTCTGTCCCCGGTATCGTCATTGCTTTCGGCTACATCGGCATGTCTGCAAAAATCGACTGGGCGCGCGATTTTTTCAATCCTAACGGCAATCCATTGCTTCTGCTCGGAGTTGCCTATGCGATACGCCGCATTCCGTATGTCATACGCAGTGCCTCAAGCGGCTTGCAGCAGACACCTGACGATTTGGAATTTGCCGCCCGCAATCTGGGAGCGAGTGAAAAAGGTGCATTTTTCAGAATAACTTTTCCAATCATCGGAGCGCATCTGCTGATCGGCGGTCTGTTTGCTTTCAGTTTCTCGATGCTTGAAGTATCGGATTCACTTATTCTGGCACAGAAAAGTGCGTTTTATCCTATTACAAAAGCACTGTTTGAACTCTCTCAATTCCTCGGAAACGGTCCGGCAGTTGCCTGCGCATTCGGGGTTTGGACAATGCTGTTTCTGGGAGCGACGCTCTTCCTTGCAAGTACCTTTGCGGGTAAAAAAAGTACAGACGTTTTCAAATTCTGATTTGACCGGGAAAGAAAAACATTATGAAACAGTATTTCTCCGACAAAATGTTCCCGGATAAAGATTTTCCGTTCTCCATAACCCATCTTCTGCAAGGTGCCAAAATGACGCCGCATACGCATGATTTCATTGAACTGGTCTTTGTTTCCGAGGGGCATACAATTCACAGAGTTGATTTTGAAGCAGAAAGTTACTCCTACGGTTTGATACAAGGGGATTGTTTCACAATCATGCCGGGAGATATTCACGCCTACTCTGACAGCAAAAATTTTGTTATCTATAATGTTGCATTTCAACCGGAGATTCTGCAATCAGAGCTTGATGAACTGCAAAGACTTTCATGCTGGGAAAGCCTTTTCGGAGAAAAAACTTTTCCTCTGCGCAAACGTTTTCATCTGACACCGCCGCAAAGGAGCAAAGCGGAAAGTTTTCTGCGTAAAATGATGCTTGAATTTAATTCCCGCACATCCGGATACCAATTCCGTATCAAACTTGCACTCCTGGAAACGCTGTGCATCATTGATGATGCCAACGTTGTAGGCTGGCATCCGTATGATGATGAACCGTATTCAGGAATAATGAAAACTCTCAATTTCATGGAAAAAGCAGAATCAAATCCATTCAAACTCTGCGAACTTGCTAAAATGGCTGGAATGTCAGTTTCATCATATACAAAAAAATTCCGCAATATGACCGGGCAATCTCCATGTGAATATTTTACCGGTATCAAACTTGAAAAAATCCGCAATGAACTTTTTTCAAGTGACCTGTCAATTACCGAGCTTGCCTACAAATACGGTTTTTGCGACACATCTTATATGATAAGACTCTTCCGCCGCCGTCATGGTGCAACTCCGCAAGCCTACCGCAATATCATCATGTCCAAACAAAAATAAAAAATCAGTACTGAACATCAGTCAATGCTCAGTACAGAACCAATTATTTTTCCAGTACAAAACCGTAAGTCATACCTGCTTCAGCATTAAATTTCTGTCCGTTTGTCAGAGTCCCCTTAAAAGGTCCGATGATGGCACGGGCTTTCAATCCTGAAGGCAGATTAAAAAACTTTTCACCGCCTGTTTTTGCATGCAGAAAAATCACATCATTCCCAACCCAGACAGGGTCAGAAATTTTATTGCAATAACGGTGAATTTTGTTTTTTTTCATCAAACTTGCATAAAATTCCATCGGCAGATTGGCAAGAGTTGAGAAATAATGTGAAATGCCGTTTTTCTTTTTAAGAACAAGTACCGCTTTGCCGTCATTATCTCTGCCTGCAACACTGTCATAACCGCCGACAGGATAAAACCATGGCGAAGTTTTATTATAATTTGTACCTGAAACATTGCCGTAATCTGAAGCAAGTTTGACTGTCGGAATTTGCATTTTGTCAACCATTTGAACTTTCAACCCGATAAAATCGCCGCAATTTTCAGCTTTCGGGGACTTGCCGGGATAATTTGAACCGATGTTGTGCAGATAGACTACGGCTGCTTTTTCACGCTCCATGCGTTTCAAAAAAGCATTCCTCTGTGCTTTGCTCATCACGATAGTCGGCAGCATAATATAAAGTTTATGAGCGGGAACTTTCGCTTCAGCCCGAAGCAAATCATCAAATGAATAGTTATGATAAGGTACTGCAAGTTCATTGAAGCGTTGAAAAAGTCCGGTCACTGCTGCAGTAAAAATACCGTCTTCACCTGCCGCTTTTACCATATAAGCACTGTCTCTATCTCCGATTATTGCCACTTCAACAGGAATATGATTTTTCAACAGCGGAAGATTTTTGTATGCTTCAACCTGATCACGGATGGCATCAATGGTTATTTTTTCATACAAGGCACTGGTGGTGATGTCGTAATAATAATACGCCGTACCTGTGGCAAGTGCCATGCCGAAGCCGCGATGCATCTGCCCGATACTGGTATGACCGCTGTCGGAAGTACCGACATAAATTTTCATACTGTCACTTTCAGGACGCCCGTAAAAAGTGCGGGTGTCCTGTTCACAGAAAACAGTTTTGCCATAAGTCGTAAATGTATTGGCAATCTGCATCAAAGCATCAGACATGCCGACTTTGCGGTAGGTATAACGGGACGGACCATGAACAAAATCAATATAAGGAGACTTGGCAACTTCCAAATAAGCATTATGTCCCACCACCTGCAGCCGCCAATAGCTGTTGGCACTCAAATCATTAAAATAACCGTAATATGCACCGACAAGCCATTTATTGTCGGTGGCATCTTTTATAACTTTGCCGAAATGAGTGAGTGCTTCGCCGAAAATACGGTTGCGGAAAATATACCAGTCGATCAGCTGTGCATCTTTTTCCGGGTCAAGCATAGTACCGATAGAACCTTTATTCATCAATGCGGGGTCAGGCATTTTGGCTGTTGCGAAAGTCACATCCGGCTGTTTCCACGCCTTTGCAAGGTTGGCATCAGTTTTGTATTTTTCTCTCAACTGGTTGCGGAAAGTCTCATAATCTGAAACACTGAATCCGTTATATGAGAGTTTTCCTTTGGCATTAGTTATCCAGTGAAACCATTCGCCATTGCCGTTTTCATTGACGGTCATTCCCCAGATACGGTCAGCATAACTGCGAGATTGAACATGTTTTATCAAAGCACGTATGGGAGCCTCTGCATCTTTCAGCCATTTTTTTGACCCCATAGCCTGTTTATCATACTGTTTCATGCGGGGTGAACCGTTGAAATGTTTTGACTCATGATCAGGATTGGCGGCAAGCCACCAGTCAGGCATGTGGACGGTCAGCTGAATCGCCGCGATTGCATCAGGAACATGACTCAGCAAAGTATCCATCACCGCATCAAACCTGCTGAAATCGTATTGATTTTCGCCTTTCCAGAAATCAAGAAAATTGGCAGGGATACGGAAATTTTTCACGCCTGATTGTGCGGCAAAGTCGATTTCATGCCAGTTATTTCTACCGACGGCACGTCCGATATTGAAATAAACCGGATTATATTTTTTACCGCCGAAGTCAAGGACGACACGTTTACCGCTGTTGAGAAGAGAGGCTTTTTTGATTTGAGTTGCAGGATAAACTTTTTCGGCTGTATTAACAGCAGTTTCAGTGCCTTTGAGAGCGACATATTCGTCAGAAACAGAGAGAACAAAAGAATTTTTTTCCCAACGTGGAGTAGGGAATTTAAGTTCAAGTGTTCCGCCTTTTTTCCAACTGCGGCTGTCCGGAGAAACAGGGAGAGCAACAATGCGTTTTCTGCCATCGGGAGCAGTAAGAGTAAAATTCAATTGACGGATAACCTCTGCCGGCAGACTTTCAACCTCGGCAATAATTTTATTTTCTTCAAAACTTTTAACATTGAGAATACCAACACGACCGGCGTATTTGAAAGGTATCATTGCTGCCCACGGCAGAGTAAAATCAGGATCACCGAGTTCAACAACATTTTTGTCTATCTTTTGAGGGAAACGGCTTTCGAGATTGCTTTCGGGATCGCATTTCCAGCTTTTATCAGAGTCAATAAATATCTCTTTGCCGTTACAGCGGATAAAACTGTTATAGACAAGTCCGGCATTCTGCATACCGTTGAAAACGCGGATTTTGATATTATTTTTGCCTTTTTTGAGATATTTGGCGATATTGAAACGGCGTGGAGCCTGAAAATCCCTGGTCTCCCCGACATATTCGCCGTTGATAAAGGTATATGATTCATCATCAGCCATAACAACGGCAACTGCAAAGTCAGGCTTGCCGGTCAGTTCAAAATTCTTTTCAAACCAGACACTGGCATGAAACGGCCCCCATTCACGCTGATGCCAGAGCCATTGACCGCGCCAGCCTGACGACGGGGCAAAAGGGCGGCGGTAATCCTCCGTAATTTGCAGTTGCGGCATACCGGATACAGCAGCACTTTTCAATTTCAGTTCAGCGCGTACCAAATTTTCTGGAATGACAAATTCAACAGATGGACTATTTTTATCAATTTTTACCGACCAGTCAAGTTTTGTCAGATTACGGTCATAACCGGCAAGCTCAACTTCGGGAATTTCACTGCCGAGCCAACGCAAAACACACTTGGTACGAGGAAAAAGGTTGTTGATAAAAGTGTTTTTTTTTTGAATGAAAGCAGTTGCATCGGGGATGGCATTTTCCACTTTGACTGCACTTATTTTCTGCAAAGCAAGTGTACCTTCATTACCACTCCAAACCAGTTCATAATTGGTCATGATCCCCTGCCATTTTGTACCTTTGGCAACAGGAAAAATGATGGTATGCCACTTGCCGTCCGGCATAATCTGGATCGGTTTAAGCCCGGAGCCCCCCTTTACACCTTTACCGTCTTTTTTGGTGACATAACCGAAAGAAAGATAACCCGGTTGAGTTGCTTTGACGGTAAATTCAATTTGCGTAATATTTTCAGTGTTCCACTTCAAGCCAATCTGATAAAAACCGCAACGGCCTTTTTGGGTGGCGATCTGCAAACCGTCAGCAATTTTTACTGTTTTTGCAGTACCGAAAGTGCGGACAGAATTTTTGAGAATATTACCTTCAAGAATACGGTTTTCGTCAAGAGCAAGTGCAATATTTTTGTCCACTTCCTCAAGTATTAAATCCTGAAGTTTGACTTTTGCTGTCGGAATAATATAAATTTTCGCATAAGCAGCACCCGGCCAGACACGATTCCACAAACCACTTTTCAAAGCACGTTTTGCTTCACCCTTGAGCATAGTTCCTGTTGGAGTAATATTCTGCGGAGCAATGCCCAGATTATTCCAGCCTCCGTCATGATGTTGACGCACGAGAACGCCTGCGGCATACGCCCGCTGAACTGGACGACTCATGGTGATTTCATATCCGTTATCAACTTTTTTTATGCTTTTTATGTAA
>JAFVPG010000145.1 GCA_017505415.1 Lentisphaeria bacterium
CTTTGAAGTATTCTTCGGTTGCCAATAATAGTATCCGATTTAAGTTACGGAAAGCAGCAGATAAAAACTGTGAAAATAATACTGCATATAAAACTATGCAGACAGGATTTTTGTTGCTTTGAAACAGAAAAATAAAAAAATTAATAAAAATAAGGGAATCAGCCCTTGACTTTTACATAATAGAGCCATTCAAAAAAAGATTGAAAAATCAGCGTTGATGAGATTAAAGCGGTAGTTTGAGCGTGGCTATTGAATAAATAACCTCTGAAAACATTCCGTTTTAAGATCGCGACGATGAATTTCAAGATTTTTTGAGGACTTTTGAAATTACCTCGATAAAATAAAAAAAGCTGAAAATAAAATTGATTTTTGGCGGATAGTTCTATTCTTTTGTTTTTTTGTACTATCATTTCTGATAATTATATGCTATTTTATTATAAAATTATCAGAAAGGAGCATTGTATAATGCAAAAGAAAATTCAGACTGCTGTATATTATTTCCCGAATTATCATGTTGATCATCGGAACGAAGCCATTCATGGCAGCAATTGGACAGAATGGGAGCTTATGAAATGCGCCCGTCCGCGTTTTGAAGGACATGTTCAGCCCAAAGTACCGTTGTGGGGATATGAAGATGAAGCTGATCCTGAAGTTATGGCAAAGAAAATCCATACCGCCGCAAAATACGGAGTCGATGCTTTTATTTTTGACTGGTATTGGTATGAAGGTCCGTATCTTGAACGTTGTTTGAAAGATGGTTTTCTCGGAGCGGAAAATACCAATGATATGAAATTTGCGCTGATGTGGGCGAATCATGACTGGGTAAATTTTCATCCCGGAACCCGTCAGACCAAACATTATCCCGTAAATTTCCCATGGAGTACACGCCGTGAAACTGTCGGTTTTGTCTGGGATTATGTTATTGAAAACTTCCTGACCAAACCCAATTACTGGACTGTTGACGGTTTGCCGTATTTTTCAATTTACGCCGTAAACCGTTTCATAACTCAAATGGGTGGAGTGGAGGCAACTGCTGAAGTAATTGCTGAATTTCGTGAAAAAGCGAAAAAAGCAGGACTCCCGGGCGTGCATATTAACGGTATCTGGTTTGATATTCTTGATACTCATCCGAGCTGTTCGGCATGTCCGCAATCTGACTGGGCGAAGAAAATAGGATTTTCATCATACACCAGTTACAATAATATCGGCATGATTTCATCACCGACTTTCCCGCGTCTTGGCTATGATTTTCTGGCTGATTACTATATTGATGTAGCCGGCAAAGCAATGAAAACACTGCCTGCTCCATATTATCCAGTTGTCACTATGGGCTGGGATTCAAGTCCCCGTTGTGTGCAGTCTGAGACTTACGACCGCGGACCTTATCCATGGATGGCTGTGATGGAACCTACACCTGAAAAATTCGGAAGAGCCATTGAGCAGACTATCGGTCTTTTGAAAGATAATCCTGCTGTTGAGCCTATTTTCTTTATCAATGCATGGAATGAATGGACAGAAGGCAGTTATCTTGAACCTGATGAACAATGGGAATACGGATTTTTGGAAGCATTGAAGAAAGAGCTTGAGAAATAAGGATAAAAAATGAAAAAAGAAGTATTTGCGATTTATTTTCCGAGCTGGCACCCTGATAAACATTATGAGAAGTGGTACGGCAAGGGTTTTTCTGAATGGGAACTGGTCAAAACTACCAAACCTCTGTTCAAAAATCATAAACAGCCGCGTGTTCCGGCTTGGGGATATTTTGATGAATCCGATCCCGAAATGATGAAACGTCAAATCGACCTTGCCGCCGACAGTGGAATTACCGGTTTTATTTTTGACTGGTACTGGTACAACGGTGTCGAATTTCTGGAAAAGCCTCTCAATGAAGCATTTCTGAATGCTCCGAATCGTAACAGACTGAAATTTGCAATCATGTGGGCAAACCATGATTGGGGTATCTGGCCTGCTCTTGACAATGGAGCAAAAGGCATGAACGGTAATGAAAATCAGGCAAGCTGCGAGCCTTTTTTGAAAGCGTTTCACAGTGAAGAAGATTTAAGAACTGTCATGGAATACAGTTGCGAAAAGTATTTCAAGTGTGAAAATTACTGGAAAATCGACGGCAAACCGGTCTATTCATTTTATAATTGCAACCGTCTTTTTCAGGATATTGAACCTGCTGATGTTCTGAAAATTTGCAATGAAGTTGCCCGGAAACACGGATTCCCCGGCATTTATACCATGATGAATATCGGCTGCTGCAATGATAATGAATATTTCTGCGGCTGGGGGCGTATTCCGAAAATGCGTGAAGCGGGGTTTGATTCAGTTTTCGCCTACAACAGCGGTGTTAAAAGCGATTATGAACAGTGCGTAAATCCCGGTGAACCGACGATTGATTATTCAATCATGATGAGAAATCAGCGTCATTGCTATGAACAAATCGCCAAAATGGGCATGCCGTTTTTTCCCAGTGTCACGCTCGGACTTGACGTTTCACCGCGCTGGAGCAGAGAAGTCAAATATCCGTGGGATTACGAAAAACTCGGCTATTATCCGATTATGGTCAATAATACTCCCGATCGTATCGCAGAACTTTTACGGGATGCGTTAAGTTTTGATACTGAAGCAGTTATAATTAATGCATGGAACGAATGGACGGAGGGAATGTTCCTTCTGCCCGACAATTTTGACGGTTCTGAACGCCTTGACAAAATAAAAGAAGTCCTTGAAATTTACAACCAATAACAGGAGGATATTATGAAAAAAACTTTCACACTCATCGAATTGCTGGTCGTAATTGCCATCATCGCCATCCTTGCAGGTATGCTTCTTCCCGCACTCAACAAGGCGCGTGACAGAGCCAAAAGTGCAAAATGTATCAGCAATCTTAAAAATATGGGTATGGCTCATACCAATTACACTGTTGATAATGACGACCATATCCTGCGCGGTGCTGCCAATCCCGGAGCAGGTGATTACAGTCAGGTGTGGTATCACGTTCTGTCAGGTTCAGGCGTAAAAGGTGACGTGCTTGCCAGTGCCAAAGACGGCAGCGGTTATGGACTTGATTACGGCGGTTCTGCTCGTCCCGGCGTAATGCAGTGTCCGTCAGAAAAACTCAAAATCGGTGCTGATACGTCAACACAATTCCTTTATCAGCATTATATTCAGAATCCTTATCTTGCTGCGTTTTATCAGAAGTTTGTCCGCAAACTTTCAACAGTTTTCCAACCGAGTGATGCTTTGCTTTACGGAGACAGCAGTTGGACAACCACATACACTGCGGCCAATAACCGCTGTTTCTCTTTCCGTCACGGCGGTATTGATGATCGTTATAATTCATGGTCTGCTCCGTCAGGTAATGGACGCTGCAATTCTGTCTATGTTGATGGTCATGCCGAAGGCAAAACTTATAAACAGGGGTATGCAATTTCCAAATCGCTTCTGCCGGAAGAAGATTCAAAATATACAGGAGACGGGGTGACCGATTTGAGTTCCACTACTGCATTTATGCTGATGGGTTATTATTATTCAAGATAAAGGATAAAAAATGAATAAAATATTTTTTGCAATTTCAGCAATGCTGACAGCTTCCGCCGCATTGTATGGCAATATACTTAAAGTTACGACACTTGAGGGAAATAAGCCCAATGCAATGACGGAATCAGCAGAATTTATAAAAATCAATCCCGAATGCGGTTATAAATTCAGCGGTAAACTTATCGGTAATGATGGTGGCAAAGCTACTGTAGGTTTGTCATTTTATGATATTGCTAAACGTAAAATTTATCCGTCTCAGGTTAATGCTGTTGTCAACACTGAAACTGAACTTTTGAAAGCGGTCAAAAAAGGTGATACCGCTTTTATTGTTAAAGATGCTTCAAAATGGCGCAAGCCGGCATCTGCTCCGATTGTTGCATTCAATGCAAAAAAAGATTGCTCCGATTTGCCCAATCGCAACGTTC
>JAFVPG010000146.1 GCA_017505415.1 Lentisphaeria bacterium
CGGGTCAATTCGTACATGAAGCCGTGTTCTACACGGTCATACATTTTCCAATGACTGTTGATACCCATTTCACGATGCTGCAAAGCTATTTTGCGGTTCAAACGGGGATCAAAAAGATGTTCATATTCCGCTTCAATATAGAAAATTTCAGGATTGCCTTTGCGGACAAGATTTTTCAATGAAAGTTTTTCATAACGTTCAGGATCTTTGTCATACGGTGCGCCTGCAATATTCTGCATGGTCGCCCAGAACTGCGGCATCATTCCCTCAAAATGCAGAAAATCATACGGCGTTGCCTGCACGATAGCTTTGGCAGGACGTACTTCCGGATATTGCAGTTTTGAAACATCTTCGCCAAGTTCTCCCGGCTCGGCAAATGCCACCAGTGATGAAAGATGCGCTCCTGCTGAACTGCCGTATGTGGCGATTTTCGGCATTTTCCCGCCGCGGGCTTTCAAAATTCCGACAAATTTATCGTATGCCTCACGAATATCGCTCAACTGTTCAAATGCATCTTTGGCATGCAACCGGTAATCGGTACTTGCACAAATATATCCTCTGCGGCACAATTCATCCATGATGATATGATATATATCTCTTGCACCGGCTCTCCAGCCGCCGCCATGTACAAAAAATACTGCATAATCCCGTTCAGGGGCGCCATCTGCCGGTTCAAAAACGTCAAAAACACGTCCTTTCTGAATCGGACTGTCCAAATAATAACTTGTAAATTTCATAAAATCAATCCTTGTTTTGGTATTAAAAACTGTATTTGACAGAGAAATATAATACAACAAATTATTTTTTCAAATTATTTATACTGAAAACATTGTTTTTATCAGCATTAAATATATATTATCCGAAAACGAAAGGAACTGTATGAATTTTAATCTGAAAATAAAAGCAGTCCAGCTCGACCTCGCACGTCAGATGGAAAGCATAAGTTTTATCAAAACATTCATTGATTTTGCCGCCGCAAATCATTACAATACACTTTTTCTTTATATTGAATACCGTGTACGGACCGGAACCTTTGACATCGGTGCAGAAAACGGTTACTCAGCAGAAGAACTTACTGAAATTATTGATTATGCCGCCACCAAAAATATTGATGTCATTCCCGGACTGGCTGTTCTCGGTCATGCCGAGCTGCTGCTGAATGACAAACGTTTTGAAACAATGTCGGAACTTTATCCCGATTTGAAAGGCAGATTCAAAGTGCATACAAATTATGATATGTGTCTTTCAAATCCGTCACTGCGCAAATTTATCGAAGATTACATCACAGAATGTGCGGCAATTTTCAAATCTCCATATATTCATGTCGGCGGCGATGAAGCATGGAACGTCGGTTATTGCCCTGAATGCAGAAAAAAAGTGAAATCTTTTGCCGATGAAGCAAAACTTTATGCCGATTACTTCCGCTTCTGCCGTGATATTGTCGTCAACAAACTCAATCGCCGCATGATGATGTGGGACGATATGTTTGAATATTACACTTCTGAACTCGAAAATATGCCCCGTGACATCATCATGGTAACATGGCAGTATCAGGAAAATGTCACAGAATATCAGGGCCATTTCTCAAATCTTTCATTCTGCGATATTGCAAAAAAATATGATAATCTCGGATTTGATTATATTTTCGCTCCTGCGGAATATGCCTTCAGCAATATCGAAAGTATCAGTGAATACGCCTCAAATCATAAACCGTTCGGCATGCTTATGACTCTCTGGGAGAAACAGAGAAACCTCGTTTTCCGTTATCTCCCGAATGTTGCCGCCGCCGGTCATCTCTGGGGAACAGATTGTGCCGACTGTACTGAAGCATTCAGTAAAATCGCTTCAAATTTATTCGGTATCAATGATGACAGATTCATACAGGCATTGACTCTGAGTCAGAATTCACTTTACCGCCTCCAACAGCGCACTGAAGTTTTTGAAAGCACTCTGCTCACCCACTCAATACAGGGCATGGATTCTTTTTATCTGCCGGCTCTCGAACTGCAGAAACAGACTCTGAAGCAATACTCCGGCAAAACAAAAGATGATTTTTCCGAACTTATTCTGGAAGAACTCATTACTGACTGTTCTCTGAAAATCCTCAAACTGCGTTCGATAAATCTCTTTTTCAGATTACTCAACCATCAACATGCTGAATCCATCGGCAACATTATCAGAGAACTTGACCAAATATACATCCGTCAGAAAGAATTATGCAATATCCACCGCCGCCCGTGTGACGCAAAACATATAGAAAAAGTATTTGATACATGGAAGAAAGCATTGACGGAAACCTTTGAAAAAATCAAAACTCAATCTTATATCAAAATCCTTTTCACTTTGGTTGATTCATACGGAGCGCAACGCACAACTGTTTCAATAAAAAATAATGGCAAATACCACGAAATTGCATGCGGCTGTTTCAAAGGTCCGGCATCAAACCTCTATTACCGGTACTTTTTTATCGAACCGTCAGCCAATATCGAAGCATTGAAAATCGAATCCGACGGCTTCGGCGGTCAGGGGGTGTGTTACGCTTCAATTCATACACCCGCGGGAGATTATATCCCATCAGAAATACTATCTCAAACAGGCGAAGTAATCAATCCGCAATACCTGCTTCACGCCGATGCAGCAGCATGTTTTCTGGGACATAACCGTATAATTGAAAGTTTCAACGACAGAAAATATGCAGAAATGCCCAACTGTATAGAAATAAAAATGCAAAAAATTGATTTTATTATTTGATTATTGATTGCAATATACTATATACTATGCTATATTTCAATAAAATCAATTTTTAATTTAAGGATCTTATAATTATGGAAGATTTTGTAATCAACGCAAACAATAATTTCAATACCGATGATCTCGTCATCGGAGTCAATAATACAGAAAACACTCAACAGCAGATGGCGGCTCCCGGACTTGCCCCCGGACAAAAACCGGACCCGAATGCACAGAAATCAATCTACGGCGAAATTCCGCAAATCCCGACAATGGAAGCTGTGGAAGGAATCCGGTTTGACTTCAATCACGGTATCCGTGTACTTTTTCCGCATAACGGCAAGGAATATCATGTAACTTTTTCTGATATTGATACAGGTATCATCCTTTACAGCAATGACACAGTCCCCGGAGCTTATGTTACCAGTGTCAAAAAATTCTTCATCCGCTTCCGCCTCATAATTCACCGTAAAGGTGAGAATGAACCTATTTTCACCTACGATTATGATGCGAAAGACAAAGAAGTCATGATCCAGCTCCCCGTCGGCACCATCGGCGACAGTATCGGCTGGTTCAGTTACGTCGAACGCTTCCAGAAAAAACATCAGTGCAAACTCATCTGTGTCATGACTCCATGGATCGCTGCAATCGTCAAAGATCAATATCCCGATATTACTTTCATCGGTCCGGAGGAAACCAAAAATTACAGTCCGTATGCATGCTATTACATGGGACTCTTTTTCCGCGGAGATGTCGACAATCAGCCGATCGACTTCCGCTATATAGGTCTGCACCGTACAGCAGGTTATATCCTCGGTGTCGATCCGAAGGATGAACCCCCGCGATTCAACCTCTCCGCTCCCCGGAAAATCAAAGAAAAATATGTCTGTATTGCCGCACAAAGTTCCAGTCAGGCAAAATACTGGAACAATCCATACGGCTGGGATGCCGTCATTAAATTTCTGAAGGATAACGGCTACCGTGTCATTTGCATTGATAAGGAACGTGTTCACGGAACCGGTCTGGTTTTCAACCATATTCCCTGGGGGGTCGAAGATGAAACCGGTGATAAACCGCTTCAGGAACGTATCGATCTTATCAAAGATGCCGACTTTTTCATTGGTCTCAGCAGCGGTTTGAGCTGGATCGCCTGGGGATGTCAGGTTCCGGTCGTGATGATTTCAGGTTTTACTCATCCGACAAATGAATTTGAAACGCCCTACCGCGTCATCAACTATCACACCTGTCACAGCTGCTGGAACGATATGCGTATCGACTTTGACCACTTCGATTTCCTGTGGTGTCCGCGCCACAAAGGGACAGACCGTCATTTTGAATGCACCAAACTCATTTCAGCAGAACAAGTTATAACAACAATCAAAAAAATACCGACTTTCAAACCCGCTGAAAAATAAGATACTGATGAGGTTGTGCAATGGCTGTTTATACCTATTTCGTCGGTCCCAATCAGAATATGGGGTCCCTTGATCTCAACGGTCAATCCATGTGTGTTACCTCCGGCGGCAAAGCCACCAACATTACCGTACAGAATCACGGGTACATCCGTATAGCAATCAATGGGACTGCATCCCGTACTCTCGTAAGCAGCGGCGGCTCTCTGTGTGCCATTGAAGGAAGTTCTTATATGGCTGATGTTTTTGAACACGGCAAAGTTTATATAAGCAGCGGCGGCATTACAAATGTCACAACTTTCCATGGCGGCGGCGAAATGTATCTGACCAATGGCTATGCTCAAAATAATACTGTTAACGGCGGAACTGTTCATGTCGCCTATCAGACAAATCAATACAACGGCAATAATGCCCATGCAGAAAATACAATTCTCAATGCAAATGGAACAATGAATGTTTCAAGCGGAGGTGATGCCTCCCTCACAACAGTAAACAATGGCGGCAGACTCAATGTATCAAGCAGAGGAAGTGCATTTGATACCAATATTTATGATGGCGGCAGCATGAATATTGCCTATTACGGCAGTGCTTTCAATACTGCAATATATTCCGGAGGCGTAATGCAGCTGGATTATTGCGGCAGTCATTACGGCAAAATCTATATTGAAGAAGGCGGCAAATTTATTGCCGCAGATCATTCGACCATTGATTTTTACATTGCCGGAACTCAAGCTTCAGATGAATATATCATCAATGATCTTTCTAAAATTGAAGGCAATCCTGATTTCTGCTGTACGATCTCTGCCAATCAGACTGCCGGAAATTACAAACTTGCAGGGAATGCTGAATCTTTGCAAAATATATCAATTTACGTCGCAGATCAGAATTATTATTACCTTACCGTCGGCGGCGAAGGTTTTAATTTAAACGGCAAATATCATTTCCTGAAAAATGTTGACAATGATCTGTATTTATGCATTGCAGTTCCGCCTGCGAAACCATCAGTCACTGCCAATGTCACAGGTTTTACCAACAGCGATGTCATTCTGTCTGTAACCTTTGATCCTGCATGTACTCAAAATGAATATTCTTTCGACAAAGAACAGTGGTTCAAATGCGATACATCTCTCTCAATAGACAGTAACAAAAGTGTATTTTTCCGCAGTGTCAATGAAATAGGAATGATTTCTGAAATAACAGAATATACCGTTACTCAAATCGACAGGGAAAAGCCTGAATTTGAAATCAATCTTGAATATCATCCGCAAGCGATCAATGCAGTTCTGACTGTAACTGCTTCCGATTCAATTTCCGGTATCGCAGAAATCAAATACCGTATAAACAGCGGCGAATGGACAACTTACAATAATTTCTATCCGCCTAAACTCAATGAATCCGGAACTTTGGAAATACAAGTTACCGACAATGCCGGAAATTCAGCTGCCAAGTCAACAGAACTTCTCCTCCGGGAAAATATCAATGATGACTGGACAGACATTCTCCAAAAAGGAGCAAACTCTGATGAAATCGGCAGAAGTGAAAGTTACAAAATAGCCCCCGGAAATATATTCTGCATCGCAGACTGGGTCGGCGAGGACGATGCTGTCGATTACAAAGAAATAATACTTGCTGATGCAGGGAAATACAATTTTGATATAACTGCAACTGACAACTGCTATTTTACCATATATCAATTACTGGATACTGGCTATGGAAATTATCTCATTCCGCAACAGTACACCTATATCATAAAGAATTACGGTGAAGATGAAGCAAAGGCAACATCTTATGACTTACTGCTCGATGCCGGAACGTACTATGTCAGCATGAATTCTCTGAATTATTATGCCGGAGGAAA
>JAFVPG010000147.1 GCA_017505415.1 Lentisphaeria bacterium
ATAGCTCCCGACAAAGCAGAATTCTTTGACCTCTGGAACAACAAAAAACTTACCCGTAACGAGTTTGAGAATTTTAAACTCAACGGCGGTCATTTCATGCTGGTCGGAATAAAATAATGGCTGTGTTATAAAAGATGGCTGATTGATTGCAGGGGGAGAAGAAAAAACTTTTTTGCAAAAAAGTTTTTTCTTCTCCCCCTGCCTTGTCCCGCCATAGCCTCCGGCGACGGCGGAACCCCTTCATCATTTTCCAAACCTTTTTATATAACTTTCGTTTTTTGCCCTGCAAAATCCGAAAGTAGGAATAGATATAAGTTTTCTCGGAGTAAGTAAAGCGCGGTTAGCGCCGCGAGCAAGGAGCGGTTCACGAGCGTCAGCGAAGTGAGCGCAGGCAAGAAATTGCCAAGCAGCGAACGCCGCGAAGCGAGCCTCCCCGGCGTAGGCGAGCGAAGCGAGTCCGTTGAGGGGCGAGCCGCCTTAAGCGGCGAAGGGTAAGCCATCTGCGAAAATATTGTAAATAATCGCAGATGGCGCCGTAACTACATCGGGCTGAACATAATGAAAGGATTTGAATAGAGAACAGTTTTTCTTTGTTACTTTCTTTTTGCAAAAAGAAAGTAAGTATTGCAAGACATGTCAAGGCAGTTTGCCTTACGCATCTGCGGACAAAAATATGAGAACAACAACCTCTTACCAGAAAGGGCAAAGATATGAAAAACAACCTCAAACAACATGACGTAATACATATTATATCACGTTGTTTTAGGTTGTTTTCAGTTTCTCCGTGTTAAGAATTTGATTATTTATATTTGGGCATCATGTTGCCGTGAGCTTCGATGAGGGCGTCGCAGAGTTTGATAATATCGTCGAGGGAGAGTTCTCCGGCGGTATGAGGATCGAGCATTGCGGCATGGTAGATGTGTTCTTTTTTGCGGGTGAGGATTGCTTCAATCGTCAACTGCTGAACATTGATATTGGTCATATTCATAGCGGCGCATTGAGGCGGTAATGCGCCGACATAGGCGCCCTGGATACCGGCACCGTCGACCAGGCAGGGGATTTCAACAACTGCATCATTGGGTAAATTTGTAATGCATCCGTTATTGAGAATGTTGCCGTTGATCTGGTATGGAGTATCGGTAACGATGGCGTTGATGATTCCTGAACCGAATTCGTGTGACGGGGTATGAGTCAGATGCGGATCATTTGAAAGTTCCTGATATTGTTTTTTCCAGTTTTCGATTTGGCAGCGGCATCTGCGGGGGTATTCATCAAGCGGAATGCCGTATTCTGCAATGAGTTCAGGATAGCGTTCTTTGATCCAGAAAGGGGTGTATTCAGCGTTGTGTTCGGAAGATTCAGTGATGTAGTAACCGAGTTTCTGCATCATTTCGAGTCTGACCATATCCCATGATTTATCTTTTTTATCTGAAGCGGCGCGCCATTTGGGCATCATTTCTGCGGTCATGCGTTTTACTTCCGGATAAAGGTCTTTGCCGTTTTTGGTAATTTTGAGCAGCCAAGCCATGTGGTTGATACCGGCGACGTAAGTGCGTATGTCCTTGACAAACTCTTCACGTTCCTTGTCGTCGGTTATAAAACTTCTGTAAAGACAGTCTGCAACGACCTGAACAGAGTGACAGAGTCCGACAGTTTTGACGGCAGAGCCTTTGAGCATGGCTCCGGTGACCATTGCCATGGGGTTGGTGTAGTTGAGAAACCATGCATCTGGAGCGACTTCCTCAATGTCCCGGGCAAAATCAAGCATGACCGGAGCGGTACGCAAAGCACGGAAAATACCACCGATACCGAGGGTGTCGCCGATAGTCTGGCGCAGACCGAATTTTTTGGGGATTTCAAAGTCAATAACAGTTGATGGTTCATAGCCGCCGACCTGAATTGCATTTACGACACAGGTAGCATTTTTGAGAGCTTTTTTGCGTTCATTTTTGCCGAGGTGGCAGGTGATTTTTGCCCGGTTGTTATTGACATTGGCATTCAGTGTATTAATGAGCAGAGCAGATTCTTTGAGTCGGTCGCCGTCAATATCATAAAGTGCGATTTCAGAATCTTTGAGGGCTTCTCTGAACATGCAGTCGCCGAGAATATTTTTTGCGAAGATGGTGCTTCCTGCTCCCATGAATGTAATTTTAGGCATGTTGTAATCCTTTCATGTTGAAATGCTGCTGTGATACTGAAACAGAGACTGTGCAGAGCGGCAATCTTTTTTGTTTGCAGCTTCAAAGCATTTATAGAAGTTAATGTAATTACAAATTAATATAGTTTAATATTATTTTTGTTTCAATAGTAAAAAAAATGCTAAAAGTATGATTTTTGTGCTATTTTGGATTTGCAAAATATTAAAAGTGTATTATAATATTGTATTATGGAAAAATTTGCAGATGTTTATGATTTTATATTTCCGGATGCATTGGAAAAAACAGATTGCTCAATCATAAATTGCGGTCATGAAAATGCTGTTTCGCAGAGTTATGATAATGACGGGAGCAGAAGAGGCAATTATGAGATGGCAATCTGGCAATATACTTTGAGCGGACAGGGGATTTTGGAATACGATGGAGTCCGTTACGATGTGCTGCCGGGGCAGGCTTTTGTCGCTGTCGTGCCGGAAAATCATCGTTATTATTTACCGAAAAAATCAGAAAATTGGGAATTTCTGTTCCTTACACTGCATGGTAAAAATAGTATAAAATTGTTCAAAGATTATCGGCGCAGATTCGGAGCAGTTATAAATTTTGAAGCAGATTCAAAGACTGTTGAAATTGCCTGGAAAATGTTTTATATTGCCAGAGAGCGCAGTATGGAAAATGTTTATCAACTGTCGGCATTAACTTATTCATTTATCATGCAGATGTTTGCCGAGGGACATGATGAACTTGAGAGAAATACCAACGCTCCGGCATGGCTTCGCAAGGTCAAGGATTATTGTATCAGAAATGTTGACAGTGACATCATGATTGAAGATCTGGCAAAGATTGCGGGGTGCAGTAAATGGCATTTTTCACGGCAGTTTGCGCAATATGAGGGAGTGTCTCCGCACCGTTATTTGATGGATTTAAGAGTGAAAAGTGCAACTATGCTGCTTGAGAACAGTACTCTTTCCATTAAGGAAATCGCCGATAAATGCGGTTTTTATGATTTGGCTTATTTCGGCAAAGTTTTTAAATCTTACATGAAAATGTCACCTAAACAATACAGACGTTGAAATATTATATAATGTATTGCTGATTCTTATTTTGAAAAATGACATAAAAAAAGCCGTCCGGATAAATTCGGACGGCTTGAAAAGCGAAAACTTCAGGAATTAACCTGCATAGTATTCAACGACGCTCATGAGTTTGACATCGAGCGGAAGTTCATCAACTTCAGGCTGACGGATCAAGGTAGCTTTGAGAGCTTCGAGATCGACTTCGAGATATGCGGGAGCAGTAGTGTTGTTTTTGCGTGCTGCTTCAGCGATAGCGGGAGATTTTTCAGCATTGATGGTGATGACTTGGCTGGGTTTGACGATGAATGAAGTGCGGTCAACGCGTTTGCCGTCAACATAGATGTGACCATGATTTACAGCCTGTTTGGCAGCAAAGATGGTGGGAGCAAATCCACAGCGGTAGACGAGAGCATCAAGACGCTGTTCGAGGCTGCGGAAAAGTTTTTCGTGAGTAAGACCGGTACCCATTTTAGCTTTCTGATAAGCGATAGCGAGCTGCTTTTCACTGATAGCATAGTGGAAACGGAGCTTCTGTTTTTCGATGAGGAGTTCGCCGTAAGTTGAGAGTTTTGCACGACGGCCTTTACCATGAGGACCTGCGGGGTAAGGACGTTTAACGCTGGGGCATTTGGGGTCATTCCAAATGCACTGACCGATACGACGGCAGAATTTGTGTTTTGCCTGACTTGCAGTTGCCATAACTATCCCTTTCTATTGGATGTTCAGTTGTTTTATCTTTCCGGCGGTGTCAAGCCATAAAATGGGGCCGCCAAAAAGCCATCGACACTGTGTCGACGATTACTTACAATCATATAATATATACCATTTTCCTGAAAATGCAAATAAGAATATAAAATTTTTAAAAAGTTCATCTGTTATTGATGGTTTTTCGGGTGCGAAAAATCAGTTCCCGCCAGAGTTAATAAGAGTCATTATATATTTGAGGTAAATTCAAAAGTCCTCAAAAAATCTTGAAATTCATCGTTGCGCTCTTAACACGGAGTGTTTGTCGGAGGTTATTTATTCAATAGCCACTCTCAAACTGCCGCTTTAATCTCATCAACGCTGATTTTTCAATCTTTTTTTGAATGGTTCTGTACTAAACATTGACTGATAATTTGAAAAAAATGAGGGGTTTGGGGTATAGCTTTTTTGCGTAAGCAAAAAAGCGGCAATACCCCAATGTGGCTAATCGTGGCAAAAGATTTTCGTTGTCATCCCTCAAAAAAGAGGGAGGACAAAGGAAACATTTTGCCACAAACAGACAAGACTGACACCACCCAGTCGCTAACATCACGGCTATGCCGTTACCAAATGGGGATGGATATCCCCTTGCGGGGGTGCGGGGGGGCGCAAGCAGCCCCCTTGCAATAAAAAAATCAGTCTACGTTTAGTACACAACCTTTTGAATTACTTTTGAAATTACCTTTAGAGTAAAAAGAATTAAATTTCATTTTATTTCGTAGAAATTGCTGATAAATTTTTTATTGAATTTTTGGAATAGAGTTGTATAATAATTGTTTTTAACCCTATAATTCAGGAGGTTTTATGAAAAAAGCAGTTATTTATGCACGTCAATCCAGTGGTTCAGAGGCTCACAGCGAAAGTATCGAAGTTCAGATTCAGAATGCGATGATTATTGCAGGTAAAATGAATTTTGAAGTTACAGATATTTTTTTTGATTACAATGTTTCCGGAAAAACTTATCCTGCGGGTTATGAATTTTTGGCAGAAAATGATAAAATATTTATAAATTGGTATTTAAAACAGTCCGGATACAAGAAATATCGTGACGGTTTGGGTAAATTGTTTGCTGTTTTAAAAGATATAGATTATATCATTGTTGATGAGATCACCCGCCTTTACCGACCGTTGAGCAACTCGTTCCTTGAGGCATTGGTAAATCAAAATTTGATTGAAAATAATGTGCAGGTCATTCAGGTGAAGGGAGGAGTACTTGATTTCAGTCTTTTCGATCAGCATTTCGTGACGACTTTGAAAAATAAGATAAATGATGAACAGATTGCCAAACAGCGGCAGAAATCAATAGAAGTTATGCAGAAAATCCGTGATGACGGATATTTGCCGACCGGTCCTAAAGCATGGGGGCTTGAGTATGATAAGAAAAATAAAAGTATATTCATGCTGCCGGATAAAGCTCAGCTTGTCAGAATGATATTTGATAATGTTGAAAGCGGTATGACATATTCTGAGATAATAAAAATTGTGAATGAGCAATACAGTATTTTTTTCAGGAGTTGTTTCTGGAACAAAAATTTTTATAATATAGTCAAGAATCCGATTTATTGCGGGTATCAATTTAACAGTTGCGGGGAGTTGATCAAAAATAAGCAGTGGGATGGGATTATTTCTTTTGAGCAATTTGAAAAGGTTCAAAAAATCTTACAGAAAAAACGGGATGAAAATAATAGAAATAGAAAATACCACATTGCAGGAGTGAAAAAACATTTTTTGCCGTTATCGGGATATGTATATTGCGGTAATTGCGGCAGCAGACTTATTGCCGGTATAGACAGGGGGAATATTTATTATTATTGCCGCCGTGGTGCATTAGCTTTGAAAAAAGAGTGTGCAGCCAGCAGAATTATGGATAGCATCAATGGCAGTTCAATTTACGGATTAAAAGATGGTGTGTGTTATTTTTTCAGATTTTTTTTTGAAAAAGAAAATCAGCATTGTAAACAAGAGGATAATATTACAAAAAATTATGATATAAATTCTTATATCAATAATCTTTACAGTAAATATAAACGTAAAAAACTTACTGAAAATGAGTATCTTTTTTTATTTAAAAACACTATTGACCGCATAATTGTTTATGCGGACAAAGTTGTTTTTGAGACTAAATTCGGTATTTTTGAAAGAAAAAGAAAAACTGTCAAGCGGCAAAAAGGCATTGCCAAAAGATAGTTTTCAATTCTTTATCGCTGTTAAACCGGGCGGCAGATGCAGTTCATATTTTATAACATCAGGGATTTTGTAATAAAATTTTTCTCCGTTTCTGCTGACGGAAATATTTCCGTATGGCGTACGGTAGGAAAATTTGTAATCAATATCGGCAATATCTGCCGGCTGGAATGTTATTTTTTTGAATCCGGCTTCTTCGATTTTTATACCGGCAAGGTATGAAAAACACCATGCGTTGAAATCTCCGAACATGATATGATTTTGAGAAGCCGTGCCGTCCCAATGTTCCCATAGAGAGGTTGCGCCTTTGAGTATCCAGTTGCCCCAACCGGGGAATTCGGTTTGGGTGTAAACTTTGAAAGCGTCTTCGACGAAACCGTATTCTGCCAGAGTACGGGGGATGACTTTCGCTCCTAAAATGCCGAAATCGGCTTTATGTTCATTTTTTCTGACTTGTTCAACCAGATGTTTGACAAGTTCAGCAGAATCATCAAGTTTGAAGTAAAGCATGCAGGCATTGGCGGTCATTTCATTTTTGGCGTATGTGCCGTCGGGATTACGGAAGTTTGCAATTATGGAATTTTTGATTTCATTTTTCAGCGAGTTGAAATACTCAATATCATTCTGTGAAAACAAATTTGCAAATTTCTCTGCAATATCCAGCATGTACCAAACATAGACACTTGATGAAAATTCAGAGCAGACCATGCGTTCCATATCAACATGACACCAGTCGCCGAGTCCGAAGTTAAAAATACCTTTGCTGTTTTTGCGGCTGATTATATAATCAATATATTTAAGCATGTACGGATAATATTTTTCTGCAGCAGCAGTGTCGCCGCTGAATCGCCAGATTTGATACGGCAGTTCAAAAAGTACCGAATCCCATACCGGGCCGCTCCCCCAGTTGTAGCCCCAGCCTGCAGTCGGAACCATGCCGGGAAGTTGTCCGGTCGGTCGTTGTGAATCTGCAACTATTTGCAGAAAATGGTCATAATTTTGAGCCATGTCAAATGACCAAAAACCTGTTTCACATGCAAACATTGCATCACCTGTCCAGCCGTTTTTTTCACGATGCGGACAATCGCTCGGAATACCGATAAAGTTACTGACGAAACTGTTTCTTGTACAGTTAAGGAGTTTTGAGGCTGTGGGATGTGAGATTTCTGCTTCTCCATTGGCGGTAAAAGCAGAATGGATATAAGATGCTGAAATTTCAAGATAATCGATTTTCCCTTCAGCAATCACTTTGACATAACGGAAACCGTGATATACAAATTCAGGATGCCAGCAGAATGGATTTTCATTGCCGTGGATATAAATATCTGTCTGAGCAGCATCGCCGTCAAGAATATACAAATCAATATTTGAACGGTCAATATCGCCGTTTTCTGCAAGCAATTCGCTGTATTGAAGAGTTATTTTGCTGCCGGGCGTACCTGAAACTTTCAGATTACAGAAACCTGTGAGATTTTTTCCGAAATCATAGATAATTGTGTTGTCAGGTAGAGTTTTTTTATTTACGGGAGACAGTTTTTGTATAACACGGCACTGCGGACAATTTTGCAGCAGAGGCAATCCCGGAGGCGGGGAAACAAGGCGGACATTATTCCATTCATTGTCATCGAATCCGGGCATATCCCAATCATGCATTACTTGGGCGGCATCAAAATGTTCGCCGGAACGGAAATGATTGAAAATTATTCCGCTGTGTCTGCCTTTCCAGCTATCATCTGAAACAATGATTTTTTCATCATCGGCAATAAGTTCCAATGCGATTCTCGGATAGTTGCGCCATGATGCTTTGTCAAAATGCCAGACTTCATGAGTGGCACAGTTGAACCAGCCGTTTCCGAGCAGTACACCTATGACATTTTCGCCGGTATTGAGTAAAGGAGCAACATCGTATTCGCACATGCCTGTATGTTTATCCAGTTGTGTTACCGATGGGATCAGAATATCTTCGGTTATGCGTTTGCCGTTCAGTGAGATTACGCTCCAGCCGGGAGAGGCGAAACGTACAACAGCCTTTTGCGGAAGTTTATTGAGAAAGAAATTTTTGCGCAGCATGGGGGCAGGAATGTTTTTGCTTCTCCAGCCTCCGGCTTCACCATCGAGATTTATCCATTGCATAAATAATTTATCCTGTGCTTTCAGTTGCCTTTGATGTACAACAGCCGTATATCGCTTCTTGGAACAGAGAGTTTTATCTGTTTTGCCGGTTTAAAATTTTCGTTATTCCGCAAGTCTTTGATTGAAAGGACTTTGCTGAAAGGCAGATTGATGGTGACTTTCATATCCGGACGGCGGTAATTGCCGACCAGCAGCAGCATTTCATTGCCTTTGCGAATAGCGGAAGTGTTGATATTTTTGACCGGAATATCTACCAGTTCTCCGTCCATGATCAAATCTTCATAGGGGGCAATCATGCGCAGAGCTTTGGCCAGAGCGGCATATTCAACCGGACTGTCAAAATCCCAGTATGCATAATAGGTGATACCGCCTGCCCCGTTGAGCAATGCTTCAAGGGCGATATATTCTATGAATTGCGGTCTTATTTCGCCGTAAGTACCGGCAGTCAGCCACGGAATGATATTACGGTTTTTCATAAGTTTTGAAGTTTTGCGGATGCGTTCCTGAACGAGCCACGGACGTTCACCGACATAAAGGCTCGGCTGTGAAATTGCAATACTTGCAGGATAGATTAGATCCCAGTTGAGAACAGGTTGGGAAAGATCTTTGGTGCCGGGGCCTTTGCCGTAAAGACCGATTGGAGGAACGGGGATATTTACCGATTTTGCCCCCTCTGCAACGGCAGTATTGAAATCTGCCATTTTTTCAGCGACGGCTTTTTTGGTAAATGAATCCATGGAAGTCATTTTTGCTTCTTTCATGGCGGCAATACAGCGGGAGCATTTTTTTGACGTTGTATGCGAGTTGTAAAATGCTTCTATGTCAAAGAAAACGTAATCCGGCTTTGATTTTATAACGCAATTTTTGATACGTTCAACTTCTTTCTTGTGAAAATCGCCTTTGTAAGACGGACAAACTGCAACGGTATTGTTGTCAAGGCAATTCATTTCATGCCCTTTTTTGCCCTTGCCGGGCATGGCATGAATGGGAGAGTCAGTCATGATGACTTTCATTCCGAGTTTGCGTGCTTCAGCGAAAAATGCTTCACGTTTGGCTTGATTGACATTGCCGAAGTAACGGGGAAATCCGTTGACGGCATTGAAGCCGACAGTTTGCCATGCTTTGAAAAAATCGGGATATTTGGATGCATCGTTATACCCCATCCAAGCCAGACTTGCATGGATGCGTTTGAGTTTCGGAACGGGTGTTATGTCGATTGCCCGGAAAGAGAATTTCTGTTTTATCGGATCGACACCGCTGCTGTATGAGGTAAAATAAACAGTGTCATTGCAAGAGGTATTTTTATCGACTTTGAAAAACATCTCCTGAAGCATTGTTCCGCTCCATGGACGAGGAATGGCTTTCATGGTGATTTTAACACGTTTTTTGCCATTTTTGTCAGAATAAGTTTCTGTTTTTTGAGCTTTCGGAGAGATTGCGCTTACCCCGTCAGGCAGATCAAGTTCAAGCATCATGGGGGATTTGCGTTGTGCTGCGGTACGCATGTCACAATATGAGAGAAAAACGGGAGTGATGATATTTTTGCTCAATACAAACTCTTTCTGTTTGGGGCGGATAAGTACACCTTCAGTGTAAAACGGCATTGAGTCTGTTTTGTAGGCAGCATTGAAATCTTTTTTGCGCGGATTGCCCTCAATTACCGCAAGTTCATCGGCGAAAAGCCCGCCTGCGGCTGAAGCGATAGTGAATGCCACATAGCGTGTTTCGGCATTGATATTGAGTTCAAATGGATAAACATAAGCCTTGCCACGTTCAGGAAGATAGAAATTATTTTTGAAATCGCTCAGTTCCCGGTCAGCTTCTTCCAGTTTCTGGAGCATGGCGGTACGGTAATAGTTTTTGCCGTCTTTTGAGACAAAGACTTCAAAGCGTTTCGGGAAACCGAGAGTTTTCTGTACTTCACCGCCGAGACAACGGATGACCATGCGGTCGACATTTTTGACTTCGCCGAGGTCGATAAGGAAATTTACACCGTTATCGGAAACGCCGCCGAACCAGCCGACGGGTTCTTTGCCAAACCAGATAAGCTCTTTTTTGCTGGGGGAAATTTTGCCGTCAGTCAGGTCAAAGGGATCGTTTGCATCATTGGTAAGTTTGTAATTTGTCGGAATGGAAAAAGTGACTTTTTTGCCTTTTGCAAGGTTGTTGCCCTGAATGCGTTTTGCCCATAAGTCACGGTAGTATTGAATATTTTCAGCTTCGCCGCGCGGGTTTGCGTCCATAGCGTAAGCACATCCGACGGTCAAAGCCAATGCCGCCAAAATAAAATTGCATCTCATATTTTTTCAAATCCTTATCAGTTGTAAGGGTGAAAGCCTACTGTTTCTGCATATGATTTTTTTTCTTGAACTGCGAACGGAATATTAGTGTTGCCGACATTCCACGGTATTTTTCCTTCATGTCCGCTCCAGAGCCATGACGGGTCATCGGGATTGACATGACCGTCAGCATACAAGGTGTTTGCTTTTCTTGAATGTTTGAAGGCTAACCATGCTTTTTCTGCTCTGTAATAGCCGGAGTTTCCATTTTTTGCATTCCATGTTTCAGTAACAAACATTTGCTGCGTTGGGTAAATTACACTTGTAGCTTTAATTCCACCAGTGGTACTACCGGCAATAACCCATGTTCTTTTAGTATAATTTTCACGACCGACAAAATTACAATTTATTCCATAAGATATGTTTGCTTTCCAGGTATTCAATTCTTTTTGAGACGGGCAAAAAAAGATGCTGTTTTTATTATATTTTATTTTATCACCTATGTATGGATAAATATTATCACTCCAAGTGGCATGATCATTGTTAAAATCAGTAGAATCTATTTCAGAGGCGGGGTAATAATCATCATTATCTGCAGTATAAAGTGTTAATGCTGTACCTATTTGTTTTACATTAGCGACACATTTTGCGGCTCTTGCTTTTTCACGGGCTTTCTGCAAAGCGGGGAGGAGCATTCCGGCGAGAATTGCGATAATGGCAATGACGACCAGAAGTTCAATCAGCGTGAACGCTGATTGAGTGAAGATGTGAAACTGTGAAGAGCTTGACTGCGTCAAGCGTGAAGTGCGCCCTGCCGGGCGTAAGGATGTGTTGTTTTTCATATTTTTGTCCTTTCTGTTAAGGGTTGTTGTTCTCATATTTTTGTCCGCAGATGCGTAAGGCAAACTGCCTTGACATGTCTTGCAATACTTACTTTCTTTTTGGGAAAAGAAAGTAACAAAGAAAAACTTTTCTCCTTTCAAATTCTTCCGTTGTTTGAAGCCCGATGCAGTTACGGCGCCATCTGCGATTATTTACAATATTTTCGCAGATGGCTTACCCTTCGCC
>JAFVPG010000003.1 GCA_017505415.1 Lentisphaeria bacterium
CCGTACAGGAACTATTTTCCAATGCCCTACCGATGATAGCCCGGTGTTGAATTATAGTGCATGGGATTGCACAAAACTCAGTTATGCCGTAAATCTTTCCATGATCGACCTTGCGATTGCCAGCCTCGACGGAGATGGGAAAATGGGCGGTCGAAAAGTTACCGGTAAACTTTCAAATAAAGTCATGATCACAGATGGCACTTACCGCCACGAATGGGGCATTGTCGGTTATTATACACTCGCAGGTATGGTAGGTAATTATGATAGCAGCAAGTCGTATAAGCCTAAAGACGGAGTTAACTCTGCCGGATATGATTGGCAGGTCGGTTTTCACAGCGGCAAAAACAATGTTGCTTTCGGCGACGGCCATGTTGAAACTGTGGATGCCAAAACTTTCGGTGATGAAGAAGCCAGATGGAATTGCGATTACGAAGACTGAAATAAAAAACTGTAAAGATATTTTTTATATTAATTTGGACATCATCTGATGAATATTATAAAATTATTTGATGGCTGGATAAAGACTGAAGATGTTCCCACATACCATGGTTGGCCGACCATGATACGAACTGCAGACGGGGAATTGCTGGTCGTTTGTTCAGGCGGCAGACGGTCTCATATATGTCCGTACGGACGTGTTTTTCTGTACCGTTCAAAAGATGACGGAAAAACCTGGAACCATCCCGAACATTTGAGCAGCGGTCCGTTGGATGACCGTGATGCAGGTATTATTGCTGCGGCTGACGGTTCATTATTGGTAAATTATTTTACCAGTGTTGCGTTTGCGGAACACGATACTTATTTGTCTTTTGAAACTAAAAAATCAGCTGAAAATTGGAAACATATTGAAGATAACATATCTTTGTCCGACTTGATACGTGAGCATGGATTTTTCATGATACGCGGTTCTGCCGACGGTAAAACATGGTCAGAAAAATTTATTACTCCGGTCAACAATGTTCACGGTCCGACATTATTATCTGACGGAAGTTTGCTCTGGGTCGGAAAAGAATTAAGTCCTTTTTACTGCAAAGCATCACGGACAGGAACCAATACAGTTGCGGCAAGATCCGTTGATAATGGGGAGCATTGGGATATTATTTCTAAATTACCCGTACCTGAAGGACAGGATGTAAGCTGTTTTGAAGAAGCATATGCAATTCAGGCGGCAGACGGGACAATTATCGCTCAAGTCCGCAATCATAATACCGGAGCAACCGGCGGAGAAGTATTTACGTGGCAATGTGAGTCTTGCGACGGCGGCTTGACATGGACTGAGCTGCATCCGGTGACATACGGTTTTCCGACGCATTTGCTGAAACTTGCGGACGGGCGCCTGCTGATGACCTACAGTTATCGGAAAGAACCTTTCGGTATTCGCGGCAGATTCAGCAGAGACAATGGGAAAAACTGGTCGGAGGAAGTTATTCTGTCTGATGATGCAGAATGTATCGATTTCGGCTATCCGTCAAGTGTTGAAATGCCTGACGGCAGTTTTATTACCTTGTGGTATGAAAGTCGTAATAAACTTGCACAGCTCCGTTATATGCGCTGGAAAAGCAGTTTATAATCCTGAAAAAAAACGATATAGTTTGCGTACTCTGACATCGAAAATAAATTATTTATCACTATAAATCAAATGTCATGGTGCGGCTTGACGGTTTTTAGAGCAAGATACGAAATTACGGATGAAAATACTCATAAAAATTTACTTAAATTGTATAAAAAGTAAAATATGTAAAAATAAACTCCTGCTGCATTTTTTGCAGTAGGAGTTTTGTTTTATATTTGGCAGATTATTTTTGTTTGTGATTTTGTGGAATGCAGTTGTTTGAGCTGCTCGTAATAAGTTTCTTCATCGTATTCAGGGCAACAGTTTTCTGGCAGATAAGTATCATACAAAATTTCGTCTTCGTATGAAAAAATGCCATGAAATATCAATAAAAAAACGAATATCATCAGTAATATTACGATGTCCGTTGATTTTATGTATTGTTTATTTTTTTGAGCATTTGTACGCCGTGTGGCGGGGGTGGAATAACAAGTTGCTGTTGGTTATTCATATCAAAAAATTCACGCTGATCGTGCCAATTTCCCGGGAAATTTCTAATATTCAGAACCGTTATTAAGTTTTTTGGAAAGGTTCTCTCATACTTTTGGGAGATTTGAAATTTTATTCCATGCCCTCCGGCGGTAACGACCGGGAGATATCCCCTCTTTCTGGTGAAATATTCTGGAAAAATAACTGCCGGATTGAAAACCTGTACGTTCAGCTATCTGTTCCAACTGCAAATCTGTTGTCAACAACAGCTGTTTTGCACGTTCTATACGTTCCCGCATCAATAAATCATGAAAATTTTCTCCGCATTCCTCTTTTACCATGTGTCCGCTGCGGGAAACGGACAAACATAACTCATGAGCAAGTTTATGCAATGAACAACCACTGTTGTGTGCATTATGACGAATAAAATTTTTGATATATCCCTGTCTTGAACTTAAATAAGAGGGAACTTTGGCACTTTCTGAGTTTCTGAGCAATGCCATCAGAGAGAGTCCTAATGTATATAAAACTCTATGAAGTTGTTTTTCTCTGTCTTCAGTCAAAATCGGCAGACTATCATAAAATCGCTGAGATTTCTCATCAGATAGCGGACATTCGTTATCTGCCTGTCTGAAAGTTCCTGCAAACAATGTCAGCATCCGTACTCCGTCATATCTTATTGTCGTGATAACTTCACAAATACCTTTCCAGCAGCACAGAGTATATGTCCGCAACTGCTCATTTGAATTGAATATACTGTTGATTCTGCTGACACAATTTTGAGTACAGAGCAACTCACCTTCGCGTTTATTGCGTAAATGCTTGCAATAAGGATGTTTATGCAAATGACGTCCAATCAGGGGATTTTGTTCTGCCAGTCCCCTCAACTGTCCGAGTTCATCATGCACAGTGATAAAAATATCAAATGCTTTTTCGTAATCACACAATAGCTGCTCAAAATGAAAAGTATCCATAAAAATAATCTACCTTAAAATATTTTATTGCGCTAATTATAATACTGTTTTTTATATTTTTCAAATGATTTTCCGCAAAAAAATAACAAAAAAATGCAGATTTTAGCGTTTTTGTACAATTATTCAGCTATTGTTTCTATTGACAA
>JAFVPG010000148.1 GCA_017505415.1 Lentisphaeria bacterium
ATGTGTGGATGGCCCGGTTGTTCCTGATGTACTTTTTGTGCCGGGACGTTATGAAAAATATGACGGAATTTTGTCCATGTATCATGATCAGGGGCATATTCCTTTTAAAATGCTTGCTTTTGACAGCGGGGTGAATTCTACGATCGGTCTGCCGATAATCCGCTGCAGTCCTGATCACGGCAGTGCATTTGACATAGCATGGCGTTCAGACGGACGTTGCGGGACTGGAAGTTTTTTTGCCGCCATTGAACTGGCTGTAAAACGTGCAGAGAGGAAAAAATGATAAAGTTTCATCGTTCGGCAGCAATTTTTGCAGTATGTTTTGTTTTTTTGTCCGGAATTGTTTGTTGCTGCGGCAATGAAACGGATAAAGAAACAGACAGCGTGCTTGCTTCTGTAAACGGTGAACCTGTCAGTCTCAGTGACGTGATGTTTGAAACGCAGAATGAGGAGTATTATCTGGTCAATGCTCTGGACAAAAAACAGTCGGCAAAAGCGATTTATGAGTTGCGGAAAAAGACTCTTGAAGAGATAATTGACCGCAAACTTATTCTGGCAGAATACAGAAAAAATCCTTTTCCGATAGATAATCAGCATATCTCGAATGCTCTGGATGAAATGGCGGTCAAAGCAAACTGCCGTACCCGCAGTGAGTTTTATGAGAAATTGCGTAATTCAGGACTTTCAGTTGATGAGTTCAAACGCAAGGTTGAGGAACGCATTACTGTCCAGTATGTCATCGGACGTGAATTGTATGTCAATGTAAATGTTTCCCCAAAAAAAGTTTATGAATATTATACGGCTCATGAAAGCGATTTTGTGACTCCGGATAAAATTCAGCTGAATATACTTTTTCTCGATTGCCGCAAGGCAGATTATGAAGCGAAAAAGGTAAACGTAAAAAGCAGAATAAATGCCAATCCGTCAGATTTCTTTTCTCTGGTAAGAGAGTATTCAGAGCTGCCGGGGGCGAAAAAAGGCAATTATGTTTTGCTGAGTCCGGTCAATAAACTCCGCAAAGAGTTTCAGGAGGCTTTGAAAGGAAAAAAATTGAATCATATAATCGGACCGCTTGAAATTGCAGATGAGGGAGTGTATTATTTGATGGCAGACAGGATCATTCCCGGAAATAAAAAAGCACTTGCTGAAGTTCAGCAGGATATTATAAATAAACTGGAAAATGAACAGCGGACAAATGCTTATAATGCGTATGTTAAAAAATTGCGCTCACAGGCGATAATCCGCTATATGTTTTGAAAGGAAAATCAGTATGAAAAAACAGATATTTACAGCTTTGGCTCTGATGGGTGTTTTGTGCGGATGCGTACAAAAAATCGTTGTAGGAGAGGTGTTGCAGCAGAGTGAATCGGATAAAATTTATACCAAATACAATATTTTTTATACCAATCCGGAGGAGATAAGCTGTTTGAATTTTGTCCGCGGCAATATTATTCCGTATGGTACGGAAATTGAAGTTGTTGAGTGCGATGAAAATAAAATCAGTTTCAAAACTCCCGGCAGTGAACAGATTTATATCATCAAATTCAGTAAAGGTGAACGCATGAGTTCGATGCAGAATTATTTGCGTACTTTGCTCGGTTTTGAAAACAGAGATGCAATCAGCAAAAAAATCCGTCAGCAATATCTTGCAAAAGTACAGTCAGGCGAAGTTGCAATCGGTATGAATAAAGATGAAGTTTCTGTCGCATGGGGCAAAGTTCCGCCCGTTCATACTCCGGATGAGAAAAATATGACTTGGATATATATGGAAAATCATCATGATTTGATACGTCTTATTTTCAAAGGTCAGATTTTGCGAACCACTATGCCCAAACTGCAGGAAAAATGATGAAAAACATATTGGTTACAGGCGGCTGCGGTTTTCTCGGAACCAATCTTTGTGCTTCATTGCTTGAGGATGGAAACAGTGTTTATGCATTGGATAATTTTTTTACCGGAACTGCAAAAAATGTTGAAAGATTGCTTGGAAATGACCGTTTTCATTTGATTGAACATGATGTAATAAAGCCATTCAAAGCAGATTTTCCGATAGATGAAATATATCATCTTGCCTGTCCGGCATCACCGCCGTTTTATCAGAAAGATCCGGTATTTACTGCAAAAACAGCTTTTCTCGGAGCGCTTAATTTTCTGGAACTTGCAAAAGAGAAAAATGCAAAGATATTGTTGACTTCGACCAGTGAAATTTATGGCGAACCGCTTGTTCATCCGCAGGTTGAAAGTTACAGAGGCAATGTAAATACAATCGGCATTCGCAGCTGCTATGATGAGGGAAAACGTATCTCAGAAACTCTGTTTTTTGATTTTTGGCGCATGTATGATGTCAGAATAAAAGTGGTACGTATTTTTAATACTTACGGACCTTATATGCAGATTGATGACGGCAGGGTTGTCACCAATTTTATCAAACAGGCATTCAATAATGAAGATATTACAATTTATGGTGATGGTACGCAGACGAGAAGTTTCTGTTATGTGTCTGATCTGGTGCGTGGTTTGAAAAAGATGATGGCAGGTGCAGATGATTTTACCGGACCGGTCAATC
>JAFVPG010000149.1 GCA_017505415.1 Lentisphaeria bacterium
AATCAGACCTTTTCCGCCGAAATCATAATCACGCCCCCAGACAGAAAGTTTTTCACTTTTGCCGGAGACAGGCTGAAATGGAACGGGAACATAGTCGCCGTCAAGGGATTCAAGACCGAGCTTGACTCGATTTTTGAACCACGGACTCGGTTCCATTACAACTTCATTCAAGGTTTTAATACCTTTTTTTTTTAATTCAGGGATCAATTCACCGGCAACAGCGGCAACCTCTTCATCATTGAGCGCACGGTCATAAATACGGACATGACCGATGGCGGTCTGACCATTTGCGCCGAAACGTCCGGTTGAACCAATGTCAATATAACGGACAGCTTCGCCGGGAAACTCTAAAGTGCCTTTACAATTTCTCACACCGTCAAGATAAAGCACGGAATTACCGGCACCATCCCATGTATAAACAAGATGATGTACACTGTTCAGTTTCCAGTCTTTGGGACGGTCATGCAGAAAAATTGCTTTTTTGGTCTTGTTATTGCGTGCATAAACACCGATACCATCATCACTGTGTTTATAAACATAAAAAGTAAGATTACCGCCGATGGTGCTGAAAAACATGTGAACTTTTTTTCCGGCATATTCCCAGTCACAGTTTTTGACAGTCAATTCGACTGAACCGCTTTTGAGCGGGAAATTGGCAATACCGTCATAACGCACACCGGAACGTCCTGCACCGACCATCAAACCGTAATTAGTAGTTGACAGAGGATCAAAATCAAAACGGACCGGAATTGAAGCGGGAATACTTTTTCCCTCAGCTTTACCTTTTGCGAGCTGAGCCTTTACTGTTTCCTGGCTCTGTGTATAGTTCACAGCAAAAGTTCTTGCAGCAGCAATATCTTCCATTTTCGGAGCGGCAGCAAGGTTTAATGCCGTTGCAGCCAGCACTGATAAGGTTGCAATTTTTGAAAAATTCATTACTTTCTCCTTTGTTGTATTTTTATCTATTGCGGTAAATTCTTAATTTATTTATGACAGGGATATGATCGGACGCTATTTTTTCATCAATTCCGATACGGTCAAGTATTTCTATACGCTTATCATCAGTCCGGGTAAAAATATGGTCGATAGCACTTTTCGGAGCTTTTGAAGGATATGTCGGCAGAACTTTGCCAATACTCCACCCGAGTTCAGTCATTTTTTTCACAGGATCACTGTCGGGATAACAGTTATAATCACCAATGACGATAACAGGAAGTTTACCGGGATTATTTCTGCGTACGAGAATATCAATACTCTCTGCAGCTTTGATACGCTGGATATTTTCTTCCGGAGTCTGACGCCAGCACAAATGAGTAAATGCAATAAGGAAAGGATTGGGAGCTTTTATTTTTACAAGAGTCATACCACGCGGTTCATCCAATGAAGCAGGAATATGCCATGAACCGACCAACTCCATTGCATAACGGGAAAGCACTGCATTGCCGTACAAACCTTCAGGCGGCAGAACTCTTGCTGCTCCGAACTGAGAAAAACACATACCGGTCATAGTTGCAAGTTCTCTGGTCATATCAATATAACCTGTTCTGGCACAATTTTTGTCAATTTCATTCAAAACCACAACATCCGGGTCATGCGTCAAAATAACGTCAGCCTGTTTTTTAAGATTATAACGCCCGTTCATATCAATGGCAATATGCAGATTCCACTGCATAACATTTACATCACATGATTTTGCGGCCCCCTGCAATGCAGAAACAAAAAGCATTGCAACAACAGCAAAAAACATCTTTTTCATTATAAAAAACTCCTTTATTTTATAAATTTCCGTTACGTTTGTCAGTACGATCCCAATAGTTTCCGTCTCCGATATTGGAACGGCCCTTCATTTCACCTAAAATTTCATAGCAGCCGAAAGGACTTTTAGCTTTTATGGGACGTGCAGAACCATCACACCATGCTATATTACAAATATTTTTATGCCTGGCATAAGCAACCACATCGTTCTCTCTGTAATAAGGATAAACGCTGGCATGCCCGATTTCCGGATCATTGGCATTATATGAATCAAGGAAAAGAATACTTCTGGAAGGAGCGGCAAGCTGATTTTCATGAACGGGGATCCTCTGCCAATTTTCATACGCCGGAGAACCTCCTGTTTTGCTGATCCAGTAACTGCCTGTAACATTAAAATAATTAGTTCCGTAAGTGCTGTTGTAACTTGACGGCATTTCACCGGTGAAATTTATTTTAAGATCAGGACAATGATAAATTTTAGCATTATTCATGTAATTTGTATAAAGATGATAAGTCATGGCATCTCCATTTCCAAGATAAGTGGAGATATAATATCCGTTACTGTCCTCTTTGTACAGCATGATAGCCAGAGCAAGCTGTTTCTGATTTGAGAGACAAGCAGTACTTCTCGCACGGATACGGGCATTTCCCAATGCTGGCAACAACATACCGGCAAGAATTGCAATGATGGCAATAACAACTAAAAGTTCAATCAAAGTAAATTGTTTTTTCATTTCTGCTTTCCTTTCTTCTTTAAAATTTAACAATTTCCTTTTTCTTAAAACGTTTGTTTTTTTGAGTTTTTAAATTAATATATGATTCTTTCCGTTGTAAAATCTGCAGGGGCGGGGCGGCTGCCGCCGGAGGATTCACGCACCATTAAATATGGTTTTATGGTTTCGTTTTCCTCTTTTTTGCCGAAAATCATGTTGATCATTTTTTCAACTGCCCGTCTGCCTTCTTCACGGGTGGGCTGATGAACAGAACTCAAACTCGGTTCAGACCATACTGTTTGGATTTGATTGTCAAAACCGATAATGCAGACATCTCTGCCAATATCGTATCCTTTTGCCGCCGCACGGGAAAGAATATTGAGAGCGTCAACATCACGGGTGGCAAAAATGCCGACTTTCACTTTGTCCGCAACGAGTTTTTCAAGTTCATTCCAGTCAAATTCCTTGCAGTCAAGGGCAAATTCAGCAGCAGTTTCAAAAATACCGTTCATACGCTTTTTGTAAAGCGGACCGAAATAACGTATGCAATCACAACCATTTTCAACCAGATTGCGAACAGCCAATGCAGAACCGTAAGCATCATCAATATCCAAATGCACCGCATTATCATAATTTTTCATAAAATCACCAGCCGAAATATTGGAAACAGCATTGAGCATAAGCACTTTGCCGCCATGTGAAAGATATTCTTCAAAAACAGTCCTCGTACTTTCATCCATTTTATGCGGCGGATAGGTTATCAATCCTGAATGTTTGGTCTGCATTGCCTCCGAAAGAAACTTTTTGAAATCATCACTGTTTGCGCCGTTGAAAAAGGTAATCGGGAATCCCTCCTTTGCCGCCGCTTCGGAAATGCCAAACATCAAATCGGCAATAAGTCTGTCCGCTGTCCCCGGCAGATAACACATCAAAGTTGCATCGCCGCCCTTTTTCAGAAAAGATGCCTGACGGTTCGGACGGTAGCCAAGTTTTTTGGCAGTAGTACGCACAAGCTCCCTTGTCTCTTCCTTTACGACCGCATTAGAATCCGGATTGGGATTCAATGCACGCGAAACAACAGAGACATTCAAATTCAATTCATTGGCTATATCGATAAGTCTCACCATAAAAAGCAAACCTTTGTTTTTATTTCAATATACTGTACACCAACTTTGAAATTTTTCAAATTAATTCAATAAAAAAATTTCAAAGAAAAAATTTTCAGTTGATTTTTCAATCTGATGCTGTATATTAGCAGACAATATAGAGGTAATTTCAAAAGTCCTCATAATTAATGAAAATAAAAACCCAAAAGGTAATCAATGCAAGACACTCACAAAAGAATTAAAGGAATAAATATCAGCAGAATTTTATTGAACGCATGGCAGAAAACAACTGATTTTTTACAGAAGAGAAAAGAACTTTTTGCGGTATCACTCCGTTTCGGTATTCTTAATTTCATAATTTTCTGCTGTATCGGAATATATTTCAGAAGTCAGGCGTATATAAGCACTGCATCTCTGAAGGGTGAATTGTATACAATAATTCTGTTCCTCGGACTGCCCGGTTGTTTTGCTCTGGCAATCAGTCTGATATGTGCATTATTTGCACTGATAAACAAAATAATGATGCGTACGATTGGAATTATTTTAAGCATTTTATGCATAACTTTTCTGTTGATAGATGCAGTAGTTTTCACACAATACAAATTTCATATAGAATCTACAATGCTGGCTCTGTTTTTTTCAGAAGCCGGTACGGAACTGATCTCATTTTCATGGTCGATGTTCTTTATGGCAGCAGCAGGTTTACTCATTATCATCGCCGCAGTTTGTGTAATGATGTATCTTGCAGAAAAATTTTCAAAAGCTGTATTTACCAAACTGTCAGCTGTATGTGCAGCAATTATCATTGTCGGAACATTGATTTTTCACATATGGCATGCCGTCGTTACATTTCACGGCGAAACGGCCATGCTTGAACGCAATCAGATTTTCCCATGCAATATCGGTCTGACCGCCAAACGGCTGCTGCGGAGGATGGGATTAAAACCTGCTGAAAAAATAAATATGAATATAAATACGGGATCATTCTACTATCCCAAAAATCCATTAACGTTCAAAGATAATGCGTCTAAATACAACATTATTTTTCTGATAGTTGATTCTCTGCGCGGAGATATGATCAATCCGAAAGTAATGCCTTTTACCAGTAAAATTGCCGAAAATGGTGCATATTTCAAAAATCATTACAGCAACGGGAATTGCACACGTATCGGAGTTTTTTCACTTTTTTCCGGCTTGATCGGAACTTATTGGCAACATGCATTAGCCGCAGAAAAAGGCAGTGTTCTCATCGATTCTCTGATAGAAAACGGTTATCAAAACGGGGTGTTCTTTTCTGCCACTCTTACTAATCCGGAATTTGACCGCACTGTATTTTCAAGAGTAAAAGGAATGACTTTGACACGCAAAGGGTTGACAAAACTTGCACGGGATGAAGAAGCTTTAACAGAATTCAAATCCTTTATAAAAAAATGTGATAAATCCAAACCTATACTGAGCGTTCTGATGTTTGATGCGTTACACGGCTATGAATATCCGCCTCAAATGAAATTAAGGTATAATAATGCCTACAAAAATATGAATTATCTCACATTACGAAAAAATGATGATGCTCAACAATTAAGAGTTTATAACTTAATATGCAATGCAAGTTATTTCAGTGATACTCAACTTGAAAATGCAATTAATTTTCTGAAAAAAGAACTTGATTGGCAGAAAACCATTGTAGTTATAACTTCCGACCACGGAAATGAATGCAATGAAACCCGTAACAATGTATGGGGACACAACAGTAAATTTTCCCAATATCAACTGCATGTCCCGCTGATTTTACTCGGAGGTCCGATAGAAAAAGGAATTTATGAACACAGAACATATCATGTTGATGTGGTACCTGCATTACTTGAATTACTGGGATGTAAAAATCCCATATCGGATTACTCTTCCGGACAATCTCTCTTCAATAAAAAAGAGCGTGATATGATGATAATGTCAAGTTATTCAAACAGAGCAATATTATATGGTAATAATATTTATGAAATAACCAAAAAAGGCGTCATTTATAACTACGATCTGCAAGAAAAAAATGTCAAAAATCCGCCGAATGGAAAATTACTGAAAAAATATATGCAGGAAATCACAAGATTCTCAAGATAATTTCAACTTGCAGCGAAAATCATATAACCCAGTTGCCGTTGCGGAAAATCGGAATTTCACGTCCACTATCATCAATACCGGTAATAGACATGTCTGCGGCGCCAATCATAAAGTCGACATGGATCGTGCTTTCGTTCACACCCTTGGCATGGATCTCTTCCTGAGTATATTTTTCAAAATCTTTGAGACAAATATCAAATCCCCTGCCGAATGCAAGATGACAGGACGCATTTTCATCAAAAAGAGTATTGTAAAAAAGTATACCGCAATTATTGATCGGAGAATCTTCTGCAATCAACGCACACTCTCCAAGATAAGGTGCGCCTTCATCCATGGCAATCATTTTTTCAAGAGCAGTCAACCCTTTTTCAGCCTTAACCTCCACTGCTTTGCCATTTTCAAAACGGACAGCAAAATTTTCAATCAAAGTTCCCTGATATGAAAGCGGTTTGGTGGATACGACCCAGCCTTCAGCTTCGCCGCGTTTCGGAGAAGTAAAAATTTCCTCTGAAGGAATATTGGGATTGAATTCACGCCCGTTCAAATCACGCTCCGAACCACCCGCAAAAATTCCATCATCCATAAGACCGACACAGAAATCTGTTCCATTGGCAGATTTATATTTCAATGCTTTCAAGTGAAGTTCATTCAGTTTCTGACTCAATTTATGCACACGCTCATTATGTCCGTTCCAGTTTGCGACGGCATCTCCATTGGCTCTTGAACATTGCAGAATCGCTTCCCAGAGTTTTTCGACCGCATCATTTTCAGATAATTCAGGAAAGACTTTTTTTGCCCATTTCACACCGGGGACTGCGGCAATGCACCATTGATGTTTATTTTCGATTTTATCCCGGAAAACTTTTATCTGTTTCAGACGTGCACTGAGGGTTCGGGCATATTTCTCCTGGTCAATACCATCCATACCGTCGGGATCATCAGAATCAAGCCACAGACGGGCGGGAAAATTTTCAGTCATCCACTGCCAGCGGGCGGTTTCCCACGGCATCAGAGCGGACAGACTCTCCTCTGTCTGAAAATCCTGTGCCATTTTATCAATTTCCATATCCAGCCAATTGACTACGACGCGCCCTGCGCCTGCAAGATAACACTCTTTGATAACAGTTCTTACAAAATCAAGCTGTTCAAGATTTGCAGTCAGCACCACACTTTGCCCCTTATCAAGATTCAAACCTTTTTTAACGATCAGACGTGCATATTCAATCAAACGTGAATTTTCCATGATATAAAACTTTCCTTTCTCTGAAATCAATCTTCCATTTTCAACAAATGATAAACTCTACCGAATTCACTCATACTCCATGCCTGAGCGGGACAACCTCCGGCATTATGCGGATAACTTCCTTCTATAATCTCCGGCAGCTGACCGGGGACTCCGCTTTCAAGCACAGTCACAGCAGAAAGCAGAATACGCATGGCCCTGTCTCTGCATGCCTCTCCGCCAGCCAAAAACAATGCCTCGCAATATGACGGAAATATCCACCCCCATGCGGTACCATTGTGATATGCGACTTTCCGGCTGGTATCTTCCGGACCTTTATAGCTGCCGCAATACGGTTTTGCCGGGTCATTGAGCAGAACTCCGTCACGGTAAACCGGCAGCAGATATTTGACATCTGCATCTGCCAGACTGCGTATACCGCCGGGAATAATAAGTTTTTCACAACTGCTTATTATTGAAAACATCCTCTGCGGCTCACGAACCAAACCGAGAGTCAATGCGAAAAGCTGATTCGGACGGATGTGATCATCAGCAATCCCCGAAGCTATCGGAGCAAAACCGTTTTTGACATGAACACAATCTGAATAACGTTCCAATTCTTCTATATAAAAATACCTTTCAAAATTCTCTGCAACTTTTGCGGCAATGTCTGCATATTCAGATTTGTAAGCTCCGAGAAAAGACAATGCATGATACCACAATGCCTGAATCTCTACCGGATACCCTTCCCTCGGAGTGGCGGCAGGATAATTTGTATCCATCCATGTAAAATGTGCAGGACTGTATATCAGCCATGTATCAGGATCGGATTTTATCCCGTTGGGAGTGCCTGCGATATAATGACAGACAATATTTTCCATACATTGAAAAAGCGTAATTCCATTCCCGTTATCCAGCTGAAGGATTTCCGGACGGTTGAATTTCTCAATAAAATCATGTACTGCGACAAAGAACCACAACGGAGCATCAGTTGTATCCCGGTTGGAATCATCATTTCCCCGTATCATATTAGGCAGAGTGCCGCGCTTCGCAAACTTTGCAAACTGACGCAATATCGCAAGAGATTCTTCTTCAAATCCGTCGTCTATCAATCCACGCAATGCGATAAGCGTATCACGCCCCCAATCCAGAAACCATGGGAAACCTGCAATCACAGTTTTGAAACTGTCACGATTAACAACGAAATGCTGCAAACCGGCACTTATCGCATTATCAAGCGGAACATGTTTTACGATCCTGTCATTGCTCCAGACAAAATCTTCGCTGCAGTTTATCATCCCATGAACATGCATTTCAGCAGTCAGAATGCGTTCTTCGCCACCGGAAAGTTTCAATTCAAAATAGCCGGGGCTGTATATATCAGTATGATCCTCCAGACCATAGTAATTTTCCGACGGCAGAAATTGATTGTACCGCCACTCATGTTCAAGAACAAATTTTCCACTGTCAACAGACATTTTCAACTGACAGGCAGCGTCAGGACCGAAATTAAAACCATTTTCAGTTACACGCACTGATTCCGGAAATGCTTTCTCCGCTCCGAGATAGGCTTTGGTAACAGTATGATTAATGCGGTCATCAACATCAGGACGCAGAATCAGTTTCAGCGGAATTTCATCAGCAAGATGAGCCGGGTCATTGCTTTCAGGACGGATAAATGCAATTTTGACTGCATTGCCGTTCTCCGCAATAAACAATCTGAAAATGACATTTACAACAGCCCCCTGCCCTGTCGGGACCTCAAATTCCCACTCTGAAACATTATTTATGCCGCCGGTAAAACTTTTCTGTACATCAAAATCAAGTGCCTGAGAAAAATCATTCACTACTATCCATGCCCGCAAGTTGCTGAACATCACACGCCGGTCGACCGGTACTGACGGATCGCAATTTCCGGCAAGTATTGCATCATATTTACTCTCAATACTGCTCCAACGTCCCCGCATCATACTTAAAGTATTGCAGGAATTACTGTGAAATGCCAACGCATTACAATCAATATTATCATATTTGAGATTCACTTCATGCGGAATGTTTTTGCCGTACTGCAGCAAATGTCCGGTACGATGAATACCCCTGTTATTTTCAAAAAGGGTGAATTTAAGCTCCAATTCCCGGACGGCATCTGCTTCATGTTCCGGAAGTTTCAATATTGCACAATATTTACCATTCAATCTTACAGCAAATGCACAATCAAAAGTATACTTATTGGCAGTCAGTGCAACATAAAAAGGCTCTTTTCCTTCTATGCAGATTATCTTTTCATTTCCTGCCAAAAGCTGACGGTTTATGTCCGACGGTAAATCAAAAAACAGCATCTCCGGATAGAAAGAGCCGCTTAAAATACATGCCGCCTCCCGCGGAGATTTGATAAATGCGGCAATCAGTGCTTCAAAATCAAAATCATTTTTTATAACGTACGGATCAGCACAAATACCGGTGTACATTTTAAGAATCAACGCTTTGAGTTCCTGTCTGCGCACTATCTTTGAACCGCAATTGATCTCTTCTGCAATATTACGTATTTGTGCAAAAAGTTCACTGTCTTCGCTTAATACAATATACTCTGCTTTTTCAAGTTTTATATAAACTTTATTATCATAAAAATAAAAATCATGCTTTTCAGCATTTAAAGCCGCAACCTTGTTCCAATCAGCAAAAACACCAGCAGGAACACAAACCTCCGCCCCTCTGTCAGTCATAAGATTTATAATGCAAAGGACTTTGTTTTTCCCATCGCAACTTTCACGTTTGAAACAAATCACATCTTCATTCTGATAAAAAAATTCCATCTTTGAATTACCGGCAAATGCCTCGTGATTATTCAAGAGAGTATTCAGTAATTTTATCTCAGGGACAATATTATCAGGATTGCCCCAGTTAAGTGAAGTTTTGCCGTGAACATCAATTTTTTCCGTCGCCAGAAATTCCACACCGCCGCTGAAGCCGAAAGCTCCTGCCGGCGCAGTCAATGCAGTAAGTGCAGTACGCATTTCGGCATATTTACGCCCTTTTTTGGCAATACGGTCATTATCGTGCGTTTCAACGAAATTCACCAGACGCCCGTATTCATTCGATATATGATTCATATATGAGACATATCCATTGACTTCATCTTTGGAATAATTCTGAAAAAGTTCGGAATACGCCCAGTCCAAACCGGCCTGATTCAGCAGAATATTCTGTTTGTCCTGCGGTCCGCCCAATCCTTCAAGCATAAAAACCGTATCCTGATATTCCTGACGGACTTTGGCAATGATATATTCCCAAGCCTTTACCGGAAGCATATATCCCGCATCACACCGGAAACCATCCACTCCGATCCTGCACCAGAAAAGAAATACTTTCGCCATAAAAAGAACTATCGGAGCTTTTTTGTAATCAAGTTTACACAAATCCTCCCATACTATCCCCCATGCTCCGGGACTTTCAAATGTACCATCCTCTTTTCTTACAAAATAATCAGGGTGTTCACTCTGCAGTTTTGATGCCCAACCGGTATGATTGACCGGAATATCCAGAAAAAGTCTGCCGCCTTTGGCATGAACCGCATCAAGCAATTCCTTAAACTGCTCCATCGGAGTGGCTTTTACATCGAAATCAGCCAATGCCGGATCAACTGCAAAATAATCCGTTGCTGCAAAAGGACTGCCGTAACGCCCCATTCTGCCGTATTCTACCGGAACAGGATGGATCGGCAGCAGCTGAACGATACGGCACTTCAAATCATTCATTATAAAATCAAGTTTGGAAATCAGCTGACGGAATGTTCCCGACGGAGGAACCGCCGTATAATCCGCATCATCAAGTATTTTTTCTGCCTCACTGATAATTTTACTGTCACTGTTTGTATGTCTGAAATCAAAAAGACGGGTGAACGCAGTATAAAAAGTGTTCCCGGCAATATTTGAAGGGCTTTCAACTTTCAATGTAAAATTATTCCCGCCGCACCAGCGTATGGCAGAACCGTCATCCGGAATAAAAAAACATTTGGACTCAAAAATCCCGCATTCAGCAAGCGGTATTGAAATTGCATAACGCCGCGCAGAAATCTTCTCCATCGGCAAATCATGCCATGCCTTACCGACAACTGCTGTTCCTTTTTCCGTATGGCTGACCGTTTCATTGAAATACACAGCCCCGTTGCCGAGAGTGGTACGCAAAAAAGCTCTGCCTCCACTCTGACTTGAACACTCCAATTCATAACGGACAATATCTCCGCGATAAAGTATTTTCACTTCAGGAAACTGAAACTGTTTCACAGTCACTCCTCCTCATCTGCTGCAGACACATTATCAGGAACAGCAATATAAACAAAACGCAAATCATTGAAATCCACCGATGGTTTTATCCAGCCGTTTATATAAAGCTGATTGCTGAATATGGAAGGCTCTCTGTCTATATTAATCAGATTGCCAATCTTCAATCCCGGAGGTACATTACGCTCAAAACCACCGGTAAAAACTTCTTCTTCATCAGTATAATTCAAATCTCCGGGCAAATAATTTATCAACAGATAATGCTCTGCCGCACTCTGTATGGTGGAATTTATAAGTCCGGTTACACGACTGATGTTCAATCTGCCTGACAAATGCAAATCCTTATTATAAATACTCATTACTTTGGAACTGTGTTTTGAAACAGAAAAAACCTGTCCGAGAAGCAATGGTTTACCATTTGCATCTATTGTAAAAACAGCACACCCTTTACGAATTCCACTGCGGCTGCCCTTGGAAACTGTAAAAGAATGCATCCATTGCATGGGGTCACGCAGAATTATCTCTGCCGGAACACTTTTCCATTTGGGCATTGACGGCAGATTCACCATTTTACGCAATTCGGCGTTCTGCCGTTCCAGTTCAGTCAAAAGCACAGCTTGTGCAGTTAATATGTGATTTTCCGCCTGCAATCCCCTGACCAGACGTATCAACGCATCTTTTTCAAGAGAATTGAGGGCGGCATCCTGTGATTTATCTTTTATAAAACTCCCCATTTGAAGATAGGGAGCAAAAAAATCATTTACAACACGGCTTGAAAAGGCAAAAAAAACATGATAAACCGCCCCCGCCCACAATATCAGAATACTGACAGCAAGCAGCAACAATATCAACTTTTGTGATTGCTTCTTCAATCCGTGTTTCCGTTAATTTAACAAATTCTGGCGGCAATATCCTGCAATGCAGCTTCGCCATCATTCAGCAATTCATCAACAAGATCCTGTATTGACATTTCTGAATCAACCAGTCCTACCGACTGCCCTGCCATGAGAGAACCGAAGTCAATATCCCCCTCAACAGCAGCACGGCGCAATGCACCCATCCAATATTTTTCGACCTCTTCCTGAGCTTCCTGACGGTGACAGGTTCCGGCTTCAAGTTCTTTAAGCAAACGCAACTGAAGTTTGCCGAAATTATCCATTCCTTTATTTCTCAATGCACGTACTGCCACAACCGGTAATTTTGAATCATACTGCGGAGTGGCAATAGCATCACGGGCATTGGCACGGATAAATACATTTTTGAATGCGGGATGACAGGTACATTCCTTTGTCATAACAAAACGGGTACCGAGCTGCACACCTGCCGCTCCCATAAGAAGCGCATGTGCCATCATTTTGCCGGTAGACATACCGCCTGCCATAAACATCGGTATCTGGTCTGCAAATTTATACAAAACCTGCTGCATCAATATCACGCTTGAAACATGACCTATATGACCTCCGGCTTCACTGCCTTCAAGAATGATGGCATCTGCACCGAAACGGATCATGCGCTCTGCAATGGAAACAGTTGAAGCAAAACACATGACTTTGGCTCCGGTTTCCTTTGCGGCTTCAATCTCTTTTTCTTTCGGAAAACTTCCTGCAAAAATGATAAAAGGCACTTTAATATCCTTTATCATGGCAAGATGTTCTTTGTATGCGGGGGCAATGGTGATGAGATTGACGGCAAATGGCTTGTCAGTAAGAGATTTTGTCTCCTCAATGTACTTCAACAGCACATCGGTCGGCGCATTACCGCCTGCAAGACAGCCGAAACAACCGTGGTTGGAAACAGCACTTACAAGTTTAGGTTCAGAGATCCATGTCATTGCACCG
>JAFVPG010000150.1 GCA_017505415.1 Lentisphaeria bacterium
ACTGCGTGATGCCGACCAGACTCGGACGTCACGGCAGTGCATTTATCGGCAATGGAGAGACAATACCCATTAAAGCCGGACGTTTTGCCAAAGATTTCAGCCCGGTCGATCCTGAATGTAATTGCTATTGCTGTCGCAATTTCACCCGTGCATACATCCGTCATCTCTTCAATGTCGGAGAGATTCTGGGGGAAAAACTTTTGTCATTGCATAATATTCATTATTTCCTCAATCTGGCGCAGAAGATCCGTGATTCTATCGAAAACGATACTTTTGAAGATTTGCGTAAACAGTTTATGTAAAAGGATTTTTGAATGCATTTTTTTATACAGTATTTGTGGGAAAATCCGAAATTTTTCTTTTCGTGGATGCTTTTTGTTGTATTTTCTGTATCGCTTCATGAATATATGCATGCTTATATTGCATTCAGAGAAGGTGATGATACAGCGGCAAGGTTTGGACATTTGACTTTGAATCCATTCAAGCAGATGGGGATTGTAAGTTTGATAATGCTGGTGCTTATCGGTTTTTGTTGGGGCGCGGTGCCGGTGAATCCGGAAAATTTGCGGCGTAAGTATTCTAATTTGATTGTATCACTTGCCGGTCCTTTGACTAACTTGGGGCTGTTTATTATTTTCAGTTTGATTACCGGATTTGCATATAAATTCATGCCGGGGATTGATGAAAATTCCAAACAGCAGTTTTTTGTTGCAATGTTTTTCCAGGGAGCATTCATGAATATGGTGCTTTTTCTGTTCAATATGCTGCCGGTTCCGGGTTTTGACGGATATGCATTGGTGGAAAATTTTGTGCCGTATGAATATAAAAATTCTGAATTTTTCAAGGGAACAAGCATTGTTGTATTGATGCTTGCGCTTTTTTTCAGTGATAAACTTTTTGATATAGGTCAGGTGGCGGCATATTTTGTGGTCAATCTGATTGTGGTATTGTGACATGGACAATAATAGTGAAAAAATTGTCTGGAGCGTGACTGACGTAAATCAGGCAGCAAAGGATCTGCTTGAAAATTCTTTGATGCCGTTTTATTTGAAGGGGGAGGTGACTTCTCTTCTGATACACCGGTCAGGTCATGTTTATCTCGGACTGAAAGATGCACAAAGTCAGATAAAAGCCACCTATTTCGGCGGTGCCGCAGAGTGCCGTAAAATTGATTTGCAGAACGGTGATGAAATTGAATGTTTCGGCAAGTTGAGTGTTTATACTGTTCGCGGCGAGTATCAGTTTTCCATACGCAAAATCAGTAAATCCGGCAGTGGAACGCTTCAACAGCAGTTTGAAGCATTGAAAAGGAAACTTGCCGCTGAAGGACTTTTTGCTGCTGAACGTAAAAAAAGGATTCCGCTTCTGCCGCAGACCGTCGGAGTTATCAGTTCTCCGAGCGGAGCGGCGATTCAGGATTTTTTGAAAATAATTGACCGGCGTGCGCCGCAAATGCATATCCGGCTTTATCCTGCAATAATGCAGGGGGATGGGACTGCGGCATCAGTTATCAGGGCGATAAGATTTTTCAACCGCACCCGTTTGGCTGATGTGCTGGTGATAACCAGAGGCGGCGGCAGTATGGAGGATTTGTGGCAGTTCAATGATGAAGAACTTGCCCGTGAGATTGCATCAAGTCAGATACCGGTGATTTCCGGGATCGGACATGAAATTGATTTTACGATTGCTGATTTTGCGGCGGACTTGCGGGTTCCTACTCCGAGTGCGGCGGCGGAAGTTTTGAGCAGTAATTTTTTGAATTGTGCTGATTTTACCGATAATATCAAACGTCGTATCGGAGATAGGGTAGAGCTTGTTTTTCAGCGAATGACCAATCGTCTGGAACGAATGGAGAGCAGTTTTGTTTTCAGGGAAACGGAGCATTTGCTTGACAGCAAGATTCAGCATGTTGATGAATTGGAGAATATTTTGAATTCTTCACTTGAACGCAATCAACTGAACTTTGCTCACCGTCTTGCTATATTGGAAAACCGCTTGCACAGTGTTGATCCTGCATTGCCGCTTCAAAGAGGGTATGCTATGGTCTTTGACGGTGGAAAAAATCTTGTACGTTCAGCATTGCAGGCAGAAGCAGCAGAAAAGCTCACTCTCAGATTCAATGATGGCGAACTTGACGTTAAGTATACTTCAAAAGGTTGATTTCAGCAGACGGATAATTATTGATTTTTGTATATTTTGGGTGATACTCCGTAAAATCGTTTGAATGCACGTGACAGAGAAAAACCGCACCCCAGCCCGACCATGGAGGCAATGGCATCAAGTTTCAGATCGGAATTGCTCAGCAGATTTGCGGCGGCAGCCATGCGTAAATAATGGATCCTTGACATGGGCGATTGTCCGAAATACTGTTGTGATAAAGAATAAAGAAGTGATTGGCTGATATTACATTGTTTTGCCATTTTTTCGACAGTCCAGTTTTGATCAAGGGATAACTCTATTTTTTCAAACAGTTTACGTATTTTCCGCATTGATTCAGTTTCGGTTATGAAAAGTTTCAGTTTCCGTTCAAGCATATGTTCTATAAGTTTTTCGGTATAATAACATATGTTTGAATTTGGTTTCATTGTAAGAGTATATTCCCGGTAAAGAAGCATTATCAGGGAATGAAAGTTTTCTTCATCATCGGCAGGTACATTAAAAATATTGCTGTTTTTAAGGAAATGCCATGTTGCAGCCTCCGGATTCAGATGGAACCAGATTATTTGCAGTTCATCATTTGCCCCGTAAGTATAAAAAGAATGAGCCGGTAAAAACAGTAAAGTTTCCTGTTTGAATTTACAGAATTTTGGATTTTTTTCGGCATCATTACGGAAAATAAGCTCGCCTTGACGTATCAACATCAGAACATGCCAATTATATGAACGGTCACGGCAAACTACATAATCTTTTAAAAGACGGCTTACTCCCATCATTGCAATCGGGAATTCTTTATTTTTGTTTTCGGGACATAAATAAGATACAATATATTCTGTTGAGCCGACTGGAATTGTAGTTTGGGATATGTTTTTGTCAGGAATTGCCATTGTCTAAACTCCTTTCGCATTGTATAATATACATAGAGTTACGAAAAAAACAACTTGAAATTATAAAAAATATTTTCATGAGTATGTTATGATAAATCGTAGACTCAGAATTTTTTATAAAACAGAATAAATTTATAAAGAAAGGGAAAAAATGAGTACTGTAAAGCATGACAAAAATGAAATGAGCAAATTCACATTGATAGAACTTTTAGTAGTAATTGCAATCATTGCAATTCTTGCAGGTATGCTTTTGCCTGCATTAAACAGAGCCAGAGATACAGCCAGAGCTTCACGTTGTATTGGGAATTTGAAACAATTAGGGCTTGTTTTGAGCATGTATGATGATGATTACGGTTATTATCCTGCACGTTATACACTTGTCGCCTTTCAGCGCTGGTGGCCCCGTTTCTGGGTTGAAGATGGTATTTTGAGTGATTATTGGCGTACATGGAAAGAAAAAAGCTCACTTTTTGCCTGTCCGGTTCAAAATGGGGATGATGACCCCGGCAAATATACAAACGGCAATTATACTGTAAGTTCCGGGTACATGACATATTTGAAAGCAGATAAAACTGCTGCTTATACCCCTAAAACCAGAAAGAAGGCTCAAGGAGATGAAGCGTTAATGGCAGATGGACAGTGTGAATTTGTTTCTCCTTTGAACATTGATACTGTCCGCCAGGAACATATCTGGTATGCATCAAGCAATGATAAAAACACATTGTCATTCCGTCATAATAAGCGTATGAATGTTCTTTTTACCGGTGGTCAGGTACAGGCATTCAGCAAAGAGCAGCTCTATGATTATTGCATAAAAGATATGAATCGCTGGAATGGCAGAAATTGAGGATAATTGATGTTTATAATGAATAAAGTTTTATTTTCCGCCGCAGTATTGACGTGTATTGCGTATGCGGAAGGTAAATCGGTAAATATTTTCCCCGACGGCAATTTTGAAAATCAAAAAATAGTTTATCGATTTATCGGAAATGTTCGCGGCAGCGTATCGTATGATTCTGTAAATGCTGCCGAAGGCAAATATTCTTTGAAGGTGACAAGTTCAGCTAAAGGCAATGTCCGTGGATATTCCGGTCAACTGATCCGGTTGAATCAGAAAAAAGCTGCTCCTTTGAGTGTTTCTTACAAGGGAATGCGTAAAGGTTCAGGAAAGACACTTGCTGCTGTTGATCTGGTAATAACTTATGATAACGGGCAGAAAATATATTTTTTCCGCGGCTTGGAACTTACAGGGGATACCGGTGGTAAATGGATAACTAAAAAAACAATCTTCAAACCTGTACGTCCGATAAAAAGTATAGAGGTATGGCCGATCGTTAACGGAGATATTTGTACCGCATATTTTGATGATATAAAAATTATGACAGAGGAATCATCTTTTGCGGAAGAAAAAACTGAAGATACAGTTATTAGAAATGAGCAGTATCGTATTATATTCAGTGATTTTGGTAATATTTTTGCGTTAACGCAGCTTGAAAATTTGGAGAGTAAGAGTTTTTTTATCCGGAAAAGTACTGCCCGTGTGCCGGTAAATTTGTGGAGTATAAGTTTTTTACTTCCGGATAAACGCATTGTGACAGTTGAGCAGGGAAAGATTTCAAAAATCAGTTCAGATAAAACAGGAAAATTGCATTTTTTTGATTGGAATGATTTGACGGTTCCCGGAACAAAATCAAAATTCAGTGTCAGGGTAACTCTTGATTTGAGTAAGGAGAAGGCAGACTGGCGTATTGCCGTCAACGGAAAAGAAAATATTTATAATATCGCCTTTCCGTGTTTTTCCGGAATTGGTAAATTAGGCAAAAATGCTTTTGATGATTATGTTGTTATTCCGGATAAAAGTGGAATCCTGCAGCAGGATTATTCTAATACAGGTTCCGTAAATTTGATTTACGGAGCAGGAGCTCCTATGCAATTTTTTGCTTTTTATGATAAAAATGGAGGTTTGTATTTATCAACATATGATGATTCAATGCTTGCCAAAACTTATAATCTTTCACGGCAATTGGATAATTCACTGATTTATTCTGTTTCAGTGATGCCGGGATTGAAAAAAGAATACAGACAGAATTTTCCGTTTGTGATGCAGTTTTTCAAAGGTGACTGGTTTGATGCGGCTCAAATTTACAGGAAATGGGCGGTTAATCAAAGTTGGTGTAAGGCAGGAAAGCTTTCTGTACGCAAAAATGAGCTTGTTGATTCAATTCATGTTTGGATAAAAGGCGGAGCTTTGAATAAAACCGGTTATACTTATCCAGTGCAAACTCTTGCCGGAGTTGATCGTCTTTCTCCGGCAGAGAGATTCAAGTATTCGGGAGAAATTGCGGCAGACTATACGGCAAAAGAGTTGATAGAACTTGCCGGGGCAATCGGCAAAAATTCGACTGCGGTCTGGCTTACTGATAATTGGCATACCGGAGGCTGTTTCGGAATTACTCCGGTTTCTCCGGAATATCAGGCAAGAAAAGGTCTGCCTGAATTGACCGGACTTTTGAATAAAGCCAATATCGCGGTCGTTCCATATGTGAATTTCGGACGTTGGGATACGGAACTTGCGACGTATGATGCTGATGTAATGATTCGCAATTATGACTTGAAAGTCCGTTCATATCCAGCTCACAGTATTGCTCAGGGGGCAATTTGTCATGCAGATGGCAGTGCAGAAAAATTGTGGAATGAGCTTGCCCGCCGCATTGCTTCTTATGGGTGTTCCGGTATTTATCTTGATGAATTGAGTACTAATGGCAATCCTGTTTGCTATGCGGATAATCATATGCATAAAGCCGGATCCTCTGATGTCAAAATCAAAGCTCAACGCAAAAATGTTATTGCGATGAAAAATGCGGCGGCAAAAATCAAGAAAAATTATTTCACTATGGGGGAACAGGGATCAGAAACATATATCGGTGCTAATGATATTAATATCTGGTGGAAAAGCAGTGAGGGAGATGGAGATATTCCGCTTTTTGAAACTGTTTATCATGATTACTGTATCGGAATGGGACGTGTTCCCGGGAAATGGTATGGCAAACATATGGAAAAGGGGTATCCTGATGCACGCGGCAATGCAGGTATGGAAGAATTTATGCTTAATATCGGTAAAAGTTTTGTGCATGGATTACAGCTCGGAATCATACGGCAGGATATGAAAAAATATTCTCCTGAAGCAGTAAAGTATATTGCAGATATGGTAAAAATGCGTGAAAAACTTCTTCCTTATATGCATTACGGACAGCTTTTGCGGAGCCCTGAAGTTCTATATCCAACTGAAAAAATGACGGTAAAACAGTCTTTTCTCGGTTTTTTGTCAGTCCCGACTTCTTCAATTTTAAGTGGAACATTCAAAGCTGATGATGGTTCTGTTGCAACCGTTTTTCTTAATATCAGCGGCAAAGAACAAAAGATTTATTATGCTGTTTCTCCATTTGAACAATGGGGCTTTAATGGTAATTATGAATTAACGGAAATGACTGTAATGAAAGAACAGCCCCGGGGTGTTTTGAAAGTTGGTAAAAATCATAAATACACTTTCAGTTTGACACTTCCTGCATATTCTCCTGCGGCAGTTGTATGGAATAAAAGCAGCCGTAAAGAAAGCGGTACAATTGGAATGGAAAAAGTTCCGGAGGAGAAGGTCACAGTTGATGTTTATCCTGTCAGTTCTCAAATAAAAGCAGGAGATAATATTTTTTTTGATATTAAGATAAAAAATAACTCTGCGGATGAATTGAAATTAAGTTTTAATTGGATTTTGCCGGAGAAATGGCAAAAAATAAATGTTCCATCTGAAATTATTCTAAAAAGTTTTTCGGAGATCAGGTTAAATGCAGAGTTTGGCAGTGTACGGACTTTTAAGGTTGAAAAACGTGATTTGGAACTGGAAATAGTTGAGCTTAAGAAAAAATTCAAATTCAATATCGAACAGCAGCTGCCCCGTAACGAGTTTGAGGTCTGCAAAAGTTCTGCGGATATTATAAAACGAATGCGTGAATTGTCTTTTGATATTGATACTGTCGCAAATAAAATTGAATTGAAAGTGCCGGAGAAGAACTCTCATTCTGAAATTTCTGCTGTAAATGCTTGCGGATTTGCTGCTTATGATGATGACGGACTGCATTTTTTATTTAAAATAAAAGGAGCGAAGCATTTTGATGCCTCTCATTCTGCCGATATATGGAAAGGCAGTTGTATGCAATTTGCATTGAATGGGATGCGTTTGAAACAGCCGTATGCATTGTCTTTTGCGGCGGCTAAAACTTCTGCCGGAATGGCTGTTTTTGATTTTTTTACCGGAAAATTTACCGGAAAAATGAATTTTAATTGGAAAAACAATGGAGAGGCACAATATTATTATTTGTGTGTTCCATGGAATGTTTTGAATTTCAGTCGGGTTCCTGTGGGTAAAAAAATCAGTTTTTCGGTAACATATAATAATTGTGATGGAAAAGAATTTGCAGGTTATCTGGAATGGACAAAAGGTGTTTGCGGAGGCGTTTCTCCGAATGAATATGGTGATTTGGTAATTTGCAGTTGAAGAGGATTTTATGTTTGATATTGAAAAAATAAAATCGCCGGTACTTTTGCGTGGAGATAGAACTGTTGCTTACCGTGATCCGGCGGTTTATTATAATGATGGCTGTTTTTATCTCTATTTTACGTTGGTTGAAACGGAAGATGACGGAAAAATTTATATGTATCTTGCTATGACGGTGAGTAATGATTTGATAAATTTTTCTCCGATACGGAAATTGACTCAGCGTGACCGCCGTTATAATTATTCAAGTCCCGGAAATATTGTCCGGTTTAATGATAAATTCTATCTCTGCTGCCAGACGTATTGCCGTGAGAATGGAGAAAAATTCGGTAACGATAATTCAAGAATATGGCTTTTTGAGTCCGATGATTTATTGAATTGGAGAAATCCTGAAATCATCAGGGTAAAAGGTGATGATGTGCCTGTCGAAAAAATGGAACGTATGATAGATCCGTATCTGGTCAGAAATGATGATGGAGATTGGTATTGTTTTTTTAAGCAGAATGGGGTATCATTTGCCAGATCGGGAGATTTGAAACATTGGAATTATTGCGGCAATATTGATTGCGGTGAAAATGTTTGTGTTGTGCGTGATGGGGATATATGGCGTTTGTGGCATTCTCCGCTCAATGGAATCGGTGAAAAAACAAGTAAAGATTTGCTGCATTGGCAGGATTCAGATAAAATTTTGACCTTCGGACAGTATAAGTGGGATTGGGCAAAAGGACGTCTTACTGCCGGAATGGTGCTTGATTTGCGTCATGAACCATCAATAAACAGGGCATTGATGTTTTTCCATGGGACAGGACCGGAAGATGAAAAGGTTGTTTTTGATCAGTATGCCTGTATCGGTTGGGCCTGGAGTGATGATTTGACAAATTGGAAATATATTGAATAGTTCATGTAAAATATTTGTTATATCATATATATTTTGGTCTTATCTTTTTGTGTTGACTTTATACAAAAAATCATAATGGTTATATATAGAAAAACGGACATCGTGATGATGTCCGTTTTTTTCGCCTTGCGGCTTACTTGTTCTTGTGACGCATTGCTTTCAATTGCTTTTTGCGTTTATGCTTTGCAATCTTTTTGCGTCTTTTCTTTTTAAGGTTACCCATGATAAATTTCCTTCTTTAAATATATCATACGAAAAATATATTTCTTGTCAATCCTATAAGATAGCACATTTTTTTAAAATTTCTCTATCAAAAAGGAATTTTTTTGATATTTTCTTTGATTTTATTCAATAATTACTGACTTATAGTCCTTTCCGGCGGGAATGAAGGGCAAAACATGTTCTTCATAACCGGTGTGAATATCCAGCAGGAAGGGCCCCGGAGTATTCAGCATTTCCCGGATTGCATCGTCAAGTTCTTCACATGAAAAGACTTCACGGGCGGGAATTTCATAACCTTCTGCGATTTTTACGAAATTCGGATAAGGTCTGTCACCGGTGCATTGACTGCCTCTGTCGCATTTTTCGCAGTTATGCCCTTTGACTCCGCATGAACCGTAACAGCGTCCGAGAACGGTGTTGCCGCGGTTTGAACCGTACAGACGGTCTTCCCACTGTGCAACCATACCGAGGTGCTGGTTGTTGAGGATAACCATTTTCACATCGAGTTTTTCAACTTTCAATGTGCCGAGTTCCTGAATATTCATCTGGAAGCTGCCGTCACCGTCGATATTGATAACGAGAGCTTCAGGACATGCAGCTTTTGCCCCCATGGCGGCGGGAAGTCCGAATCCCATTGCCCCGAGACCGCCGGAGGTGAGGAGCTGACGGGGGCGTTTATAACTGTAATATTGAGCCGCCCACATCTGATGCTGTCCGACACCGGGAACGATGGTTGCTTCTCCGTTGGAGATAGCTGACAGACGCTGAATGACATATTGCGGCTGCAAAGTATTATCTTTGCGTTTATAGCTGAGCGGGAATTTATTCTTCCATTCAGCGATTTGCTGAAACCATTCAGGATATTCGCCTTTGACGGGAGCAGCATTGAGTTTTATCAAAGTCTGTTTGACATCAGCGATAACGCCGAGGTGAGCGTGTTTATTTTTGTTGATTTCTGAATCATCTATGTCGATATGAATGATTTTTGCATCACGGGCGAAGTTTTCCGGAGTGCCGGTAACACGGTCATCGAAACGGGCTCCGAGTGCGATAAGCAGATCGCATTCATTTGCGGCGTAGTTGGCATAAACTGTACCGTGCATACCGAGCCAGCGTAAGCTCAGCTCATCATCTTCCGGAAATACTCCGATACCCATCAAAGTTGTAGTGACGGGAATATTGTATGATTTTGCAAATTTGAAAAGTTCTTCAGAAGCTTCTGCAGAGATGATTCCGCCGCCGGCATAAATGCAGGGGCGTTTTGATTGTTTTATCATCTTTTTGATTTCTTCGACTTCAGCATCGGTCGGAGCTTGAGGGATGCTGTACGCCGGAATGTCCATTTCTGCATCAAAATCGACTTCACATTCAGTCAGCTGGACATTTTTGGGAATATCTATAACGACGGGACCGGGTCTGCCGCTGACGGCGAGATGAAATGCCTCTTTGAAAATACGCGGCAGATCAGCCGGAGAAAGAACCAGATAACTGTGTTTGACGACCGGACGTGTCATGCCGATTATATCGGTTTCCTGAAATACATTTTTTCCGATCATATCACTTGAAACCTGACTGGTAATGAATACCGTTGGAATCGAATCCATGTAGGCGTCGGCAATACCGCTGACCAAATTGGTTGCTCCGGGACCGCTGGTTGCCATGGCGACACCGACTTTACCGGTCGCACGGGCATAACCGCATGCGGCGAAAGCCCCTCCCTGTTCGTGACGGGGGAGAATAACTCGGACAGAGGACTTGCTGAGAGCTTGGTGCATGGCGATTGCAGGACCGCCCGGATAGGCAAAAACAATATCGACGCCGAGTTTTTCAAGACAGCGGACTGCGATTTCGTTTCCCTTCATTTTTGGAAGACTCTTGTTCATCAAATACCTCATTTTTTTGATTGAAATTATACAATTCTGTCCTTAATATAGTATAATTATCTTTTTTTTCAAGTCTTTTACTGATAAATAGCTTGTATTTTTGCAAGAGCGATGTATATTTGAAAGTATGAAACAGATTTGGACAATCATCAACATTAGCAGCCCGGTCCGCTGATTTTTTCGGAGAGTGCGGATTCGGGGTGTTGGTATTTTATCTCCGAAGCCACGTTTTTTTACTTGATTTTTAATAAAGGTTGATGATTATGAATAACAAAACAAAACATATAGAAATTCTTGATACCACCCTCCGTGACGGAGAACAGACTCCCGGTGTTGCATTTGCTCCCGCTGAAAAACTTGCTATTGCCAAAATGCTTTATTCCAATTTGCGTATCGACCGGCTTGAAATCGGTTCCGCCCGTGTTTCTGATGGAGAAGCTGTCAGCGTCCGCCATATTATAGAATGGGCAAAAAGTGTCGGCGCACTTGATAAAATGGAGATACTCGGTTTCGTCGACGGCGGCAAATCCGTTGACTGGATCGCCGGTGTCGGCGGCAAAGTTATAAATCTGCTGGCCAAAGGTTCCCTCCGTCATTGCGAAATTCAGCTGAAAAAAACTCCGGAAGAACATTATAATGATGTCAGAGAAAATATTCTCCTTGCAGTTGAAAAAGGCTTGAAAGTCAATGTATACCTCGAAGATTGGACCGGAGGTATGAAACATTCTGTTGAATATGTTGAAAAATTCATGGATATGCTTGTAGAACTCCCGGTTGAACGTGTCATGCTGCCTGATACTCTCGGTATTGCAAAACCTGATGATTTGCAGAATTATTTCAGCTGGATAAAAAATAAATATCCGGATGTAAAAATGGACTTTCACGGGCATAACGATTACGGATTGGTGACTGCCAATTCTCTTGTTGCGGTTCAGTGCGGTATTGATGGAATCCATACCACTGTCAACGGCCTCGGAGAACGTACCGGAAATCAGCCGCTGTCGCAGCTCGCTGTGGTCGTAAAAGATATGACTGATAAATTTGTTTCCATTGATGAAGAGGAGTTGTTTCATGCCTCTGTGATGATTCAGAATATTTCCGGTAAACGTTGTGCCTGGAATAATCCTGTTGTCGGTATTGATGTTTTCACACAGACTTGCGGAGTTCATGCCGACGGTGACAAAAAAGGAAATCTTTACGCCAATAAACTTCTGCCGGAACGATTTGCCCGTAAACGCAATTATGCACTCGGCAAGTTGAGCGGCAAGGCATCGCTTGACAAAAATCTTGAGGAACTTGCTCTTGACCTTGCACCGGAGGTAAAAACAAAACTTCTTCAGGAAATCATCCGTCTCGGAGACAAAAAGAAAAATGTCAGTCCGTCCGATTTGCCGTTCCTTATTGCAGATGCTCTTAAAACACCTCTTGAAAGCCGTATAAAAGTCGTTGATTATCATATTATTTCAAATGCCAAGAGTGTGCCGATAGCAACTGTGAAAATTGATTTTGAAGGAACTATCGTTGACCATTGTTCCGAAGGTGACGGCGGATATGATGCTTTTGTCAAGGCATTGCGCCGCTGTTTGAAAGAGATCAATATCAATATGCCGAAACTGCTTGATTATGAAGTACGTATTCCTCCCGGCGGGAAAACTGATGCATTGGTTGAAACTACCATCACCTGGGATTATCCGCTGCCCAATGGAATAAGTAATCTTACTACCACCGGTGTTGACAGTGACCAGATGGTTGCGGCGATCATTGCTACTGAAAAAATGCTGAATCTTGTAATGCAGAAAAATGAAAAAAAGTCATAAAATAATTGCTTCTGTTATCGGAGCTGTAATAATCATCTTCTTAATATTGAGGTTTTCTTCATGTTGAAAAGAACACGCAGATTGTGGCATCATATTGCAATTTCTGTACTTATAACGTTTTTGATACTGTGCTGTATTGCTCTATCCTTGTCCGGTAAAGATAAAGGCAAAGTACAGAGCGTTATTTCTGTACTCAAGTCGGAACCGGTACAGTTTCTCGTCTGCCGTAAAGTTACTTCTACTGTTGCGATGGAAAAAGAGGAAAAAAGTACAATATGGGGAAATCGTAATGGATTGCTGCTTGCGGAAGTGACGGTTTTTTATGGATTTGATTTGAGCAGACTTGATGATGATTCTGTAAAAATTCAAAAAGACAGGACGATCGTATATCTTGGAGAACCGGAGATACTTACGCTTTCAGTTGATACATCGTCAATGCGTTTTTTTACGAAAATGTCAGGCTTGCAGTATTTTAAGGATAAGATGGAAGGATCATCGCTGGAAAAAGAGATGCTGAAAGAATTCAGTATGGCTTCCCGCAGATATTTTGTCGACCGTAATCTTCTGCCCGCACGGGCAGAGATGCTTAAAGAGCTGCAAAGACAGCTTAAATTGATGAATTTGAATATTGAATTGAGATAAAAAAGTAAAAGAAAGATTTTTCTGTACTTGAAAAATTTAAAAGATATGGTATTTTGTATAAGATAAATCAATAAAACAAAAGGAGTTATTATGTCGAAAAAATTTACACTTGTTGAACTTTTGGTTGTTATTGCCATCATTGCCATCCTTGCCGGTATGCTTATGCCTGCACTCAACCGCGCCCGTGAAAGCGCCCGCCGCGCCACTTGTGTCAACAACCTTAAACAAATTGGTACTTCAATCAAACTTTACACTTCCGAGGTTGATTGGGAAGGAATCCTGCCAAGGGATAATGCTGTTGAAAACAGCATTACCGTTGCCGGCAGCTATGATCTGCTCCGTCAAACAGGCGCATTGGACAAACCTGAAATCTGGATTTGTCCTTCTGCAACCAACGGCAAAGTCAAAGCCAACAGAAATGAAGAATTGAGAGCTGACAATATTTCTTACCGTTATGCCCGCGGTCTGACTGAATCAGACGATGTTGATTATGTTGTTTCCGCAGATATTCATGACAACCATCAGGATGTAGGCAATGCACTTTTCCTTGACGGTCATGTTGATATGCTCCATGCCGAAGGTGCAAATGCCTGGGACAGTGCAGCTTCTGAAAATATCATTAACTATCAAGGCAGAACTGCTTCCGGCAGTTACAGAGCGATTTACAGTATCGCAAATCCCTGATAAAAATAAGAAAAATTACAGTGCTGCTGCTGAACCTTGAATAAGGTGAGCAGCAGCTTTTTTTTTAGTTGAAATATCAGTGACAGCTGTTGCTGCCGCATCCGTGAGAACCGCAGGTATGTCCTTCGCCGTGGTCGTGGTGATTGCAGTGAAAATTTTCGCGGACCTTGAGTCTGCCGTTGGCGAAATCTTCTGCCGCCTGACGGACATTGCCTTCAGCACCGCCGATGACAAGAATATTTTCACGGGCGAGAGCGTTGATTGCACCGCCGCCGATTCCGCCGCAAATAAGGACATCGACTTTTGCATCAGAGAGCAGTGTTGCGAGTGCGCCGTGACCGGAATCACCGGTTTGGATAATTGTTTCAGAGATAATTTTACCGTCTTCTGCTTCAAAAACGGCAAATTCCGGAGTGTGACCGAAGTGCTGAAAAACTTCATTGTTTTCGCATGTTACTGCAATTTTCATAAAAAATCCTTTCTTTGTAGTATTGTGTCGCTATAATAATATTCCAAATATCAGGAAATGCAAGTATTTTTTTTGTAAAAAGCAAAAAATATTCAGCAAAGTCAAAAAAGATATTTGAAATATGTTTTTTAAAGTATATTTTAATTTAAAATTAAAGTAATATAATGAAAGGTTGAATTATGGCAGATGAAATTAATTATGACGGTTGGGTTCTGACTCCTGCATGGCATCAGGGAAATTCTTATAATATGTATTGCCCGTGGAATTTTTCTACAGGGTCACGTTCTGTAACAGGTTGTGTGGCAACAGCTGCTGCTGAAGTTGTATGGAGCTGGCTGAATCGGAACTATACGGATGAGATAACGATTACTGTGAAAGATGATTGGGCGTATACATATCCGTCGGCGTATACTGATATTCGCTATACGATTGACGGCTCTGTCGAAAATGCTGAAAAATTCGGCTATTTGCAATGGGATGAATTAAATAAGATATTAGCTGCTGAAAGTATTTATTCAATCGAATATATTGCCGCATTGAATTTTGCGGCGGGAATTTATCATTGGATGGGGTATGATGATTGGGGCGGTGTTGCAGGAGCTTTGCCGAATGAATATTTTTTCAGTACAATAGGAATGAATCATGCAAATGCGGATATGTGGGGAAATTCGATAGATTGGATTCAGGAAATTGAGTCTTTGGTAATTACTGACGGGTTCTATGAAGTATTGATCGATAATCTATTGGCAGGGTGTCCGGTTATTGCTGTTAATGAAGATCATGCTTATGTAATTGACGGATATAATAGTAAAAATGACACATTTCATGTAAATTGGGGGGATGGTACAGGTGGCGTTTGGCATAGCAGAACATCTCTTAATTCGCTTGGAAATGAGGGATTTTGTTATGATATAATGCCTAAAAATTATATGGATTTTGATTTGACCGTTACTAATACGAGAATTTATGGGCGCGGAACATTTGAGAGAGTGTTTGAGCTGGCAAATATTCATTCAGGACATGATACAATAAGTTTTGCAGAAAATATTCAATGCGGAGTTGGTGAATCTGATTCTGAAGATGATAATTATTTATTTTTGCAAACGTATGAATCCCTTACAATAGATTCCATGTATGTCGACTTGCAGAAGGAAAATATTGTTTTTTATGCAAAAAACAAAAATTTGAGAGAAGAAGATGTAATCAGCTTTAGCATGAATAATTTTTCAGGAACTCTTATAAGCCAATATCTCTTTTCATATTCAATTATTGATGCGCAGAAGTTATCTTTGGATATGGATAACGGAGCAATCGTACTTAAAAGTAATTATTTTTCTGAAATTGATATACAGAAAGTTCTTGATTTCAAAGAAAGGGGATTTGAGGCGGCAAAGGAACACAATTTTTATTTTTCCAATAAAGATTTATTGCCTTTTTCTTCGTCTGGTGAAGCAATTTCAAGTGAAAATTATGATGATATTGTAACATTGGACAACAGATCTTTGGTTATCGGTGATATTGAGCTCGGCGATGGCAAAAATATTTTGCAGTTGTCAAACGGTTCTCTCATAACAGGTGCTGATTATATCAATATGGGAGTAGGAAGTTCCTCAATCATTATTGACAGCAGTTCCAAAATTGCCGTTGATAAAATACAGGGCAATGCAAATATAACTTATGTTATTAATGATATTGTCGATGATGCGATTATTATGACTGATTATTGGTTCTCGTATGATACAATAAATATTGATGCAATTCATGCTCAAAACGGAACATATATTCTGCTTAGCGGGCAAAATGGAATATTTGATGAAGTTGTTGTAAAAGATAAAGACAGTATTTTTACTTTGAAAAATGGTGAAACAAAAGGAAATTTCACCTTGACAGTACGTAAGGAGTTAAACAAAAGTTATGCTGAACTGACGGTTTCAAATTATACGTATGATACTGTCGCTCCGACTGCTGTATCTGATATAAAATCTGTTGCGAAAGAAAATTATAATTCGGTAACAATCTCTTGGGGTGAAGGTGCAGATGAATCATGTCTTGAAGGATATTATGTCCGTTACGGGCAGAGTACGGGAGATTTGGAAAATGAGGTTTTCTTTGCTGAAAACAACGGCATATTGACAAATTTGCAGAATGGCAAATATTTTTATCAGATATGTTCTGTTGACCGCAGCGGTAATCGTTCTGACTGGAGTGCGGAAAATGAATTTGTTGTTGTCATTACTGACAATGAAGTCCCTGAAGTTGAATCGGTTCAGTTGACTTTCACTGAAAATCATGAAACTCATTATTTTAATTTTTCTGTTTCATCAGATATTGAGGAAGAATGTCATTACCGTATAAAGACCGCTGTAACGGAAAAAGGCATAAAATATTCTGATATGATTTATTCAGAAGATGAAATTAATGAAGTTTTCACATATAAAAATATCGGAGAAACTTTTTATTACAGTATTCAGGCTGTTGATAATGCCGGAAATGTTTCAGAATGGAGCGATGTAAAAAGTATAACTTTGACAGATACTTCGCTACCCGGTAATATCAGTATTACAGACAGCGATTTGAGTTCCGAAAATCAATTTGTCGTAAAATGGAACACTGTTGATGATTTCAGTTTTGTCAAATATGAATTTGAATTTTCAGAAAGTTCTGATTTCAGAAAAGTTAATAAATATGTTGTAGAAGACAGTACGGAAAATACTTTTTATATGCCTGTCGGTGAATATCATTGGCGTTGCCGTGCAGTTGACGGAAACGGAAATGTTTCAGAATGGACATACGGAGACCCTGTAAAAAATGTTTATTATACTGTTGTCAATCAAAGTGTTGCAAGCAATTTAAAATATTCTGCTGATATTGTAATAGCAGACGGTGTGAATGTTTATTCGGTTGAAAGTATGGCTGAATATCTTTCTATCACATTGAACGGTAATAATAATATAATAAATGATATCGGCGGCGGATATATATACACTACTACCGAGAATGGTATGGAGGTGGAATATATCGAAAATACAACAATAAATATTAACGGGAACAATATCAATATCGGCAATATAAACGGCGGCAATCTGACTGTAAATATTGCCGACGGAACAGAAAATCTTGTTTTTTGCGATTACGGAAGCTCTTCGGCAATATACAGCCGTAATACTTTGGTTATAAACGGAGATTTATCTGCATTTATTCAGGTAAAAGGAAAGTCTCAAAACGGTAGCGGATATTACGGAATATCAGTTCCAAGGGCTGATAATCAGCCGGGCTCGTTTGTGCTTAACGGGGACCTTTCAGGAGTGATTCAGGCTGAAACTGCAATCAGTGCAAAGAAAATCACTATTAACGGAGACATTACCGGAGTTGTTACCGGTAATATCAGAGGTAATATTAATTGCTCTGTCAGCGGTATTATTTGCGGGAAAAATATTCAGAAGCGTTCATTTGAGGAATGGCAGTATATTCTGGCTTACCGGGAAGAGTATAAAGATATATTGCTTGCTGAATTCGGCAGTGAAGAAACGGCTGTGTCCGGCGGCGAGTCAAATATTTCTGTAAATGAAAATGGATTGATTCTGGGAAAAATTTCGATTGACGGAAAATTGACGTTGAATGATAATGCGGAAATTTATGGTGATATTTACGGAGATTTGGCAGTAAGTATTAATGATAATGCAAAACTTTTCGGAGATATTGATGCATTTGCTCAGAAGCTTACAATAAACAGTGCTGCATATTTCAAGGGGAGTATAGAGGCAATGTATACAACCGGGCAGATTGAAGTTGAACTGCTGCTTGGTGGAAATAATTTGAAAAATTGTTCAGTAAATCTTGAAGATACTGTCTGGTATGACGGATACAGTTTTGTTGTGCAGACTGATAATATGTATGAAAGCGGAGTTTATAAATTAGCAGCAGGTAAACAATTGTCGGAAATAAGCAATATTCAGCTGGTACGTGAAGGTGAGACTTATACGCTTTATAATGGTATAGCAACAGTTATTGACGGTGCTTCATATCTGCTGAGTAATAATGGCAGTGATATAACTTTGTCGGTTGAAAATTTTGTGCGCCGTGATTTGATTGCTGAATCCAGTGAAGTTATTGAAGCGGAGAAAATACAAATATCAACAGACGGTTTTGGCGCATATCTTGAATTTATTGTTGAAGATGCGGACGGGGTGAAATTGTATAATTATCCTGATTTGGAATACCGTGTCGATGGAAGTACTGAAAATTGTTATCTATGCCCTGTTTTGAACAGTAAGACTTCAAAACTGGTTCAGGCTGAAAGTGATAATAACGCAGATATTTTGTTTGCCAGAAGTTATGAACAGTGGGGCAGTTCTTATGTCGCAGTTCATCGTGGCAGTAAAAGTACCTGGAATGGAACTTTTGAGCAAGTTGCTTTGACCGGAAAAAATAAAATAATTGATATTTTTGTTGGAGCAGAGGATTCAAATATTATTTATCTGACAGATGATGATAATGGAGACGCGATTTTCAAAGAAGATATTTTTTCTGATTCTTATAAAGCTTTGAATCAAACTGAATGGGCGTTGACTAAATCAAGAATTTATGATATTGATGAAATATGTGCAGGTGCCGGAGATGATGTCATTGATATGACAGGTCAGCGATTTGAATTCAGCGGAGATGAAATGACAATAAGAGGTGGTTCCGGAAATGATGTTATCTGGGCAAATGATGCTGCAGAAAATATTCTTTTTGGGGATGCCGGAAATGACAATATTATTGGCGGAGCAAAAAATGATATTATTGCTGGCGGTTCCGGAAATGACCGTCTGCATGGCGGCGGTGGTAATGATATTTTCTGTTTTGGTGGTAATTTCGGAAAAGATTCTGTTGAACAGCTCGACGGAGGAAGTGTTGTTCTGTGGTTTGAATCAGAAGATGTTCAATGGAATGAAGAAATAAATTCTTATACAGATGGAGTAAACGAAGTAAAAATCATTGGAGATTTCAATGTGGAGGTCAGGTATGATTTTAATGCAGAGTTTACAGAAGCAGGATTTTTTGAAGAATATACTGCCGATAAAATTTTTGATAATAGTGTGCTCAGTGCATAGCAGAATTCTGACATATAGCTTTTTTGAATGTTCCGGCAGGATGGATTCTGCTGGAATATAAAAGTTGGAAAAAAATTAAAAAAAGTATTTGCATTTTTGTTTTTCGTGATGTATAGTAGTTTTTAGATGGTATAATCAGTATAATCATGGAGCAAAAATGATTGAATTCAATATTACTGAAAAATCAAAAACAGCCATTTATATTCAGCTGAAAAATGATATAAAAGCAGCGATTAAAAGTGGTAAATTCCCTCCTATGGCCAAGTTGCCTTCTGTCTCTGAAATTGCCGAGGCTGCCGGTGTAAGTCTGCGTACTGCTGATACTGCTTTGAGAGAATTGATTTATGAAGGTGTCTGTTTCCGCCGTCCTAAAAAAGGTACTTTCGTCAGTGATATGTTTATGGAAAATGATTCCTGCAAACAGGATATTTGCGGTATTCTCACTCAGCCGGTGCCGATGCATTATCCTTTGCAGACGCTGCTGCATTGCGGTATAATGGAATCTGCCGCCAGAAATAATATTTCATCTTTTATGATACCTTTGCAGGATTTTAACAGAAAAGAATCTCCGGCGAATGTTATACGCCGCTTTGATGAGGGGACAGGTTTCAATTTGCGCGGTATTGTTGCCGCTGATTTTGATTGCTGTACAGAGATTATCAAAATTGCACCGGAATTTCCGGATAAACGTTTTTTTCTGATAAATTATCAGAGTTCCAAGTTGAAAGATCTGCCGCCCAATGTTGCGGCAGTGGTTAATGATGATTATGCCGGAGCTTATCATTTGGCGCAGTACATTTTCAGTGAATATAAAATCAAAAAATGTGTTATTATGACTATGGAACTGCCTGAATTTGATATGGCATATATTTTGCGCTGCAAGGGGTTCAAAAAGGCAATTTCAGAAGAAGGCGCGTCTTTGTCTGCTGTTTTGGAAATTGAAACTTGCGGTTATATTTCTGATTTTGTGAATTTTTCCTATGAGGCTGCTAAAGAATTTTTTCTGAACGGCGGTGAAGCTGATTTTATTTTTGTTGTGAATGATCTTATGGTGAGCGGAGTGCAGAAAGCTCTTGAGGAATTGAAGTTGTCTGATAAAATTTATATCAGCGGTCATGACTGTCTTCATAATTTACAGGGTAGCGGTTTCCCGACAGTAAAAGTTGCTTATACTGAAATGGGAAAAGTCGCTGTGGAAAAAATGCTCGATCCCGACAGCAAAATGCAGACAGTCATAAAACTTCTTCCTGAAATAAAAATGTAAAAAACAGTTGATTATAAATGAAAGGATAAAAAATTTGTAATGTTACATAATATTACTTATCGGAAGTTACTCAGGGAAGCGGAAAAACTTTTTTCTTGATTAAAAGATTCTTTTCTGAAAGAAAAGATGGTTTTTCCGCCTCCCTGAAACCCTCCACTTTTTCAAAAAAGAAAAGGGTACTTTTTGAATAAAGTATATAAGCTCTCCCGGAGTAAGTAAAGGGCGGTTAGCCCCGCGAGGTC